>JBFYSM010000540.1:0-2581 GCA_041301605.1 Chloroflexota bacterium
TCTGGATGCTTGCGATTACTTGGATACCTCGATTTCAACGAAGGCGCTCATTCCCCAGCGTAGACCGGCGGGAATCTCATCCAGTTGGATCGTGACCGTGTAGTAGACCCCTGCTCCTGCCTCGGGACGCAATGCAATTCGAGCCACACTACCCTTCACGGAAACATCCGGAAGGGCGTCGAAGACAACCTTTACCGGATCGCCAATTTGAAGGCGAGCAACATCCACTTCACTCATATCGGTTGTATTGACCAGGAGTGTGGCGAGATCGGCCAACAGGATGACCGGTTGGTTAGGAGCGGCGGCCTCGTAATCTTGAATAAAGATATCCACGATCACACCACTAAAGGGTGCGCGTAGCTCAGTGGATTGCAGGTTTTCCTGGGCGAGTGCCAGGTTGGCCTGGGCGGCAGCCACGGCTTTTTCTGCCACATCGATGTCCCTGTCATCGGCTTCGATATCTTCCAGCTTGGCCAGATTGGCCAACGCACTTGTTACAGCCGACCGGGCATTTGCCAGTGCCGCTTGCTGGGCTCGATCATTTACCTGTGCAAGAACTTGACCCGGTCTAACTTCTTCCCCAATTGCAAACTTCAAATCCAGGTCATAGCCACCGGTTGGAAAGGAAAGATTAGCCCATCGTTCTGGAACCACCTCTCCCAATGCGCTGACGATGTTATCCTCGAGTTCCAATGGGGATTCTGGTGCTGTAGGGTTATCCTCGGTAAGGGTTGTTGGTGCACAACCTGCAAAAGAAAAGACAACCAGGATGGCAACCATGATGGGGAGCAACATACGACCTCTGGACATGTAAACCTCCGCTTGGAATATGATGCTCTATTATTACATGTAATGCCTGATGTGACAACAGATAAATCTCACTTATTTTACCTATATTTGATAATATGTGCCTTGACGAAACCATCTCGAAAGGCTAGAATATGGGCCGCTGGTGAAAACGCCTCCGCCGGGAGGCGTCCTTTTTGCCGAATGAACAGGAAGTTCCTATGGCCAAAGCGAAGAATGTTCCCCCCGTTGAGGAGTTGACCACGCCGGAAGTCGTCAACCTGGTGAATACCCAGGCAGAGCACGTGGATGCCGAGTTGGTGCGCGTCAGCCACAGCCGGGTTGGCAGGATGCACGCGGAAGAGATCGATATCACCCGCAGTGGTGTAATCGGCTTATCCGGCGATCATGTTTCCGGGCGCGATTCGTGGATCGGAGCCGTTCAGGGAGGTCGTGTCACCTTGAACAATGGCGGCGTGGTTGCGATCCAGGCGGAACAAATGACGCTGAACGGGAATGCGGGTCTCGTCCAGGCAAACCAGCTCGATATGGCAGAGGGTTCCACGGTCGGCATCCTTTCTGCCGGGAAGGTGAGCGCCGAAAAGGTGCGGACCGTCCTCCTGCTGGCGGGTAAGGTGGAAGGTACGGTCGAGACTGTACTGGACAACCGCCGAATCCTCCTGGCCAGCCTGGTGGCAGGGATTGCCACCGGAGGCGTGCTCCTGCTGGGCAAGTTCCTGTTCCGGCGCAGGAATCGTTGATCAACCGGCTCCGGCCGGATCTATTCTCAAAAGAGCGATGGTAACCCTTGGATAATAGGGTGAGAGGCGCTCGAGGAAGGTTAATGTGGATACAGTAGTACTCAAAGCAAGTTCCCGTACGGTAATTGGCAAGCAGGTGAGAGCCCTGCGGCGCGCCGGTCAACTGCCGGCTGTCCTGTATGGGCATGATGTCAATCCGACCCCCATTTCGTTGGATGCGCATGATGCAGGAAAAATCCTCGGACGGTTGACAGCTTCCAGCCTGGTGACGATAGACCTGGATGGGAAGGAGTACCCGGCCCTGGTGCGAGAGAGGCAGCGCCACACGATCAAGGGTCATCTGACCCACGTGGATTTCCAGATCGTCTCCATGACCGAGAAGCTCCGCACAGATGTCGGTATTGAATTGACCGGCATTGCCCCGGCAGTCAAGGATTTCAACGCCATCCTGGTGACCAGCCTGGACGCGCTGGAGGTGGAATGCTTCCCGCAGGACCTGCCGGCCAGGATCGTAGTGGATGTTTCGGGGTTGAAGGGGATCGGAGATGGTATCCGTGTTCGTGATTTGGTGATCTCTGATAAAGTTGATATCCTGAGCGACGCGGATGAGATGATCGTAATCGCCACTGCTGCCAGGGTAGAGGTCATCCCCGAGGCAGAAGAAGCCGCAGTTGAAGAAGCGGAACCGGAAGTGATCGAGAAGGGCAAGAAGGAAGAAGAGGAAGGCGAAGAAGCCAAGTAATCCTTGCCTCAGATGCTCAATTTCAGCGGTGCAGAATGATCCCTGCACCGCCGTTTTTTTAAAACAGGAACATGATTATGAGATCGTTCACGTTGGTTCCGGTGGGGCCGGGTTTCAGCAGATCCCCAAGCAGTTCGAAGAAGTGATATGAGTCATTGCGTTCGAGATATTCCCACGGATCTTTTTCCAACTGACATGCGCGAGACAAGCTTTCCCCGGTCACTACTGCGCCAGCGGCATCCGTGGGGCCATCTTCCCCATCGCTGGCCAGTGAAATTAGCATGGCATCCGG
>JBFYSM010000561.1:0-4054 GCA_041301605.1 Chloroflexota bacterium
TATGTTTCCAGGAAAGTGCCGACCTCAGCCATATTGAACACGGGCCCATCCACGCAGATGAGTTTCTCGCCCAGGTTGCAGCGCCCGCACTTGCCCAACCCGCAGTGCATGCGCGCCTCCAACGTGACGTAATTGTTCTCCGGTTGGAAGCCCATTCCCATCAGCATGCGTGTGACATAGTAGATCATGATCGGCGGGCCGCAGGTGATGGTAACGGCATTCTTGCTGGATGGATCGACCTTTTTCAGCAGGTCGGTGATCAGGCCAACGTTGTGGTCCCAATTCTCATCTGCCTGATCCACGGTCAGGTGAAGACGGGTGTTTGGGGATTTGCGCCACATTTCGTACTCATCTGTGAATACCAGCAGGGAGGGGTTGCGGGCCGCCCACAGGATGGTCAACGAACCATAGTCGGCGCGGTTATCCAGGACGGTCTGGATGACTGGCCGCAGGGGCGCGCCGCCGATCCCGCCTCCCAGCACCACCAGGTTCTTGCGTTTGAACTGATCCATCGGGAAGCAATTCCCCATCGGTCCCCGCACGCCGATCACATCTCCCTCCCCCATTTCATGCAGGCCGGTTGTCACCGTTCCCAGGCGGTTGACGGCGAAATCCAGGTATTTGCCATGCCCGCAGGCATTGGCAATCCCGAAGGGAGCTTCACCCAGGCCGAAAGCGGAAAGGAAAGCGAACTGGCCTGGCCGGTAGCCTTCGAAGGCTTCCGAACCGCCGTTCATCAACTCGACGCGGAACAGTTTGATCTCGGTCGCCAGGTCGCTCACTTCCGCCAGACGCCCCAGAAAGGGTTTCAGGGGATTGTGCAAATATTCGCTCATTACGCCCTCCCCACCTCGGTGAGAATCTCGGTAATATCCAGGCCAACCGGGCAGGCATCCACACAACGCCCGCAGCCTGTACAGGCCACTTCATCCAATCCGTATTGATCGGAGTAATACAGGAATTTGCAGTAGATGCGGTTACGCACCCGCTCCCCCTTGACCGAACGGGGGCGGTGCCCGCCTGCAACCAGGCGGTAATTCTTGCCGGAGCAGGAATCCCAGCAGCGGATGCGCTCATAGGCGCCGGGTTCCGGTAAGGCTTCATCGCGCACCACGAAACAACGGCAGGTGGGGCACACGTAAGAACAAACGCGGCAGGAGTGGCAGCGTTCGGCCATCCGGTCCCAGTATTCGGGATTGTTGAAGTGTTGCAGCCAGATGGCCTTTTCGGGGATGTGGTATGCCGGTTCAGGAGTTTGGATGGGAACGTGCACCTGGTCAGTCTGGCGCCATTCACCGCCGGGGATGAGGAAGCGGCCGCGCTCGGTCACCGCCTCGACCAGGTAGCCATCCTCCGTTTCATAAAGCATAACATCCATATCCCGGCCATCATCCGGTGCGCCGCCAGTGGAAGTGCAAAAGCAACTTGGCTGGAGTTCCTTGCAGGCCAGTCCGATCATGGCCGTATTCTCGCGGCGTTTTTGATAATACGGATCGACCGGGTTGTTATCCAGGAACAATGCATCCAGCAGGCGAACTCCGCGCGCATCGCAGGGATGGACACCGAAGATGATCTGCTGTTCATCGGGAAGGTTCTCCTCCATCTCAACCTCCTGTCCCTTCTTGCGGATGGTGAACAGGCGGTCCGTGGGGGGGAAGAACCACTCCTTGGCCGACATGACCGTACGCTTGTTGCCCCAGGTAATCTCGCTGCTATCCTTCACTTTTTTATAGAGCAGCACACCCGAAACATCGCGCGGCGCGATCAGGGTGCGCCGTTGTGCCAGGCTGTCCAGCCAGTTATTCAACTCTTCCTGTGAGATGAGCCAGTTCGTGCTGGTTGTCCATTGACTGGTCATATCAGCCCTCCTTATACTCGCCAGAAATAACGGTAACGATCGGTGATGGAGCAACCGTCATACCTGCCCGGTGACCGAAGGCCTTCTCGATTTCGATGGCCATCTTCTGGTTCAGCAGCCGGATGGGGATATCCATTGGGCAGGCACGATTGCATTCGTTGCAGCCGATACAGCGACCGGCCATGTGGTAGGCGCGCCCCAGGTGGAAGGTGCGTTTCTCGTCAAGTCCGATGCCCAACCCAACCCAGAGTGAGTCATCACGTTCGAACAGGCAGATCGGGCAGTCACACAGTGGACAGGCCTGGCGGCAGGCATAACAACGGATGCAGCGGTCGAACTCACCCAACCAGAACTCCATCCGCTCGGCGGGTGTCATGGAGTCCAGTTGCTCCACATGCTGGGCCGGGGCTTCACTCACCTGCGGCTCTACCGGCTCACCGATCAAAGTATCATATGTCACCGGAGTGCGCTCGGTGCAGGAGAGACAACGATAGCGCAGGTATCCGTCTTCCATCACGCCTTCGCAAGTCACGCCGATCACGTGCACCTTCTCACGCGGGAAGCGGTTCTCGGCCACCAGCACATTGACCGCCCGGCTGTCACAGGGTTTGACTACCACAGCCACCGGTTTGGGTGGTTCCTTGCCACCGATGGGGGTCAACTTGTCATCCAGGTAACTGGCCAGGTTGTTGACGCAGGTCGGATTCCATATCAGGCGATCTGCATCCTGCGGATCGTGAACGAAAACCGGCCTCGTCCTCCCGCGCGGACCGACTTCATAACCGATGACACAATCCACCTGCCCGCTCTCCAGGAGTTCCCTGGCCTTGGCTCGGATGGCATCCGTTTTGGCGGCGCAATCCGCCTCGGGCGCTGGTAATTTCTCATACTCGAATTCGATTCGGCGCACTTCTTCATCCAGTTGTCTTTTGTTGATCTTCCAATGGATGGGTCCCAGGGCACGGACAGCCTCGGTGAAATCGGTAGCAATCCGGCTGAAGCGTTCGCCTTCAGAGGCTGAGACCCAATCCAGGCGCAGGCGTTGCGGCTCGAGACCGGCATAAGTCATCAGGGAATGCAGGATGGGGATACGCTTGGCTGCGCGGTGATTGCCTGTATCGTAATGGCACTCACCGATATGACAGCCCAACACCAATACGCCATCGGCGCCCTCGTTGAAAGCCCTCATGATCAGTTCAGGCGAGACGCGTCCGGAACAGGGCACACGGATATCACGGATGTTGGCCGGTGATTTGAGCCGGGCAATACCGGCCGTATCAGCGCCGGTATAAGAGCACCACGTACACAGGAAGGCCACTATTTTCGGTTCGTACATCAGGCCACCTCCTTCGGGTAATTGACCGAGAGGATACCGATGATCTCCGATACAATTTCGCGATCATCGAAGTGAATGAGTGACATTGCCTTGTTCGGGCACGCCGCCGCACAGGTGCCACAGCCCTTGCACAGGTAACCGTTGACCCGGGCGCGGCCATTGAAGAGATCAATTGCCCCATAGGGGCAGGCTTCGACGCACTGGGCACACCCCACACAGCGCAGGCTGTTCGATTCGGCAATCGCCGGGTCGAGGGCGATTGTGCCCTGGTCCATCAGCGACAGCGCAGCCGCAGCAGCAGCTCCCGCCTGGGCAACGCTATCCGGGATATCCTTCGGGCTCTGGCAGGTTCCTGCCAGGTAGATGCCCTCGGTGGTTGTTTCCACCGGTGCCAGCTTCGGATGGCGCTCCAGGAAGAAACCGCTCGCCGACCGGCTCACACCGAACATGGCTGCCACTTGGGCAGTATCCTCGCGCGGCTCGAAACCAGTCGCCAGGATGACCATGTCCACCTCCACCCGGTCGGGTTGGCCATAGAAGGCTTCATCCCACTTCACCAGCAACTTCTTGCCCTTCTGCTTGATCGAACTCACCCGCCCATGATAGAAGTGCACACCTGCTTCCTTCGTCCGGTTGTAGAATTCCTCATACCCCTTGCCAAAGGTGCGCATGTCACGGTAGATCTCGTGAACTTCTGCATGAACATAATCATGGACCAGTTGCGCCAGCTTAAGCGAGTACATGCAGCAGGCACGCGAGCAGTATTCGTTGTAACGCTCATCCCGGCTGCCGATGCAGTGCAGGATGGCCACCGATTGGGGCGGCTTGCCGTTCTTCATCAGCACCTGGCCGTTGGTGGG
>JBFYSM010000564.1:0-4187 GCA_041301605.1 Chloroflexota bacterium
GGCAGCAATTGCTTCTTCCTGGATACCACGCCTTCCGCCAGGCGGGTGCCATCGGGCAGGGGCGGGTAGGGCAGGTCGCTGAGTTCGGGCGGTTCGTTGGTCAGCAGCAGGCGGCTGGTACCGATCACCACATCCGTGACCATCAGCATGGCGAAATCCAGGGCGCGCTTGTCGCGCAGGGCGGCCAGGGCGGTTTGTAGCTTGTCCAGCGTTTCGGTCAGTTGCACGAGGTCGGTCACTTCGGCCTGGGCGATCGCAAAGCGGAACCCGCCGGCTTCGTAGGCTTTCAGGTCGGTGCTGACCACTTCCTCAGGCTGGCGGGATGACAACCCGGCGCTGGCGCGCACCACCTGTTCTCCATAGCCTTTGATCGTTTCTCCTGCCAGCGGCCCGTTGCGGACGAAAGCCCAGCGTGCCAGCCGATCAGCCGCCTTCTTGTCGCGGTCGGTCGTGGTTGGCGAGGCCAGGATGAGCGTATCCGAGAGCAATCCGGCCATCAGCAAGCCGGCAATCTGCGGCGGGGTGGCGAGCCCGGCCTCCTCGATCTGCTCGGAGACCAGGGTGCTGGTCGAGCCGACGATATCCACTGTGAACTTGATCGGGATATGCGTGGATGGGTTGCCCAGGCGGTGGTGGTCGAGGATTTCGAGCAGGTCGGCATCTTCCAGGTTGGCAAGCGCCTGGCGCGGCTCGTTGTGATCCACCAGGACCAGTTTCAGGCGTGGTGGGTTGAGCAGGTCGCGCTGGCGGCAGACACCGACATACTGGCCGCCTTCGTCCACAACGAAGAAATCATCCCCTTCATCGCGCAGGATGCGGTTGAGCGAATCGCGGATGCGGGCATTGGCGGAGAACTGCGGCACGCCGGTCTGGCAGGCCTCCCGGCAGGGGGCTTCCAGGATCTCTGCCAGTTTCATCTCCTGGCGCCTGGGACCGGGGCCGACCATCTTGTTGACGAAAGCGAACAGGCTGGCACCGTTGACCAGGCCGCAGGGCTTGCCATCCTCGCAGACAACCGGGGCCACGCCCCAGGTGCGGGAGGCGATTGCCCAGGCTTCGCGCAGGGGGGCATCCGGGTGGGCCGTATCCAGGCGGCGGGTGACGGCTTCGAAGCGCGGCGAGGCGTCATTGAGCAGGAGCGGGGCATCCAGTCCCAGGCGTTTCAAGACCCAGGAGGTCTGTGGGTTGACCTGCCCGGCGCGGGCAGCGATGAATTCCCCTCCATCACGTTCGCGCAGCAGCCAGGCATAACCCATGGCGGCCGCGATGGTGTCTGTGTCGGGGTTGACGTGTCCGATGACGTAAATTTGGTTGGCCATAGTTTTCCCGGGAATAGGAATATGATGACGATATTTTACTGCATAACAGAAAAGCCTGGCGGAGACCACCAGGCTAATGTTAGAGATTTACTTTATGGCTAGAAGGGAGGTGTTGTATAGATGCGGTACAGGTAACTTGGTATGATGCAGACCAAGAGCAGGCCCACCGTGAAGACCACCATCCCTGCTATGCGTGCCCAAATATACTTCGACTTCAGGAATGCTGCCATCCCACCTACAGTCAGGGGGATGGGGATCAGCATGAGCAATGCGGGTGGGGGAAATAGTATTGCAACTACGATCAGGGCGATTGCGATTACAGCTATGGAAACGATCGTGATGGTGCGCTGTTTGAGCCTGGGTTTCATGTTTTTCTCCTGTTGCATGGAGTCACTTCCATCCCATTTTGCACCAGGAGAAAATTCTTTGCCACTGTGGTTATCTACAGGATTTGGTACCCCTGTGGAATCCAACAGGTTCATTTTTGTTGCCAGCACTGCAGCCTGTATCCTGGATTCGACCCCTAATTTTTGCAGCAGGTTGCTTACATGGAATTCAACTGTCCGTTGGGTAATCGACAAGGCGTGAGCGATTTCTTTGTTTGTCTTGCCCTGCGTAACCAGGCGCAGGATGTCAAGTTCCCGCTCGGTAAGGAGAGCTGCCATGTTTTCTTGGTCAGGATGCATTTTGAAACACCCTCCGAACTTTTTCAACAGATTAAGTAATTCGTTCAGGCTTGTCAACTATCCTTGGCGGGCATGGATTCTTCGAATTGCAACGTTTCATCATAGGGGCCTGTGTAGCCGCACTCGCCAACGCGTGGTGAGTTGACGATGGGCATCAAGCCTTCCTCCCCGTCTTCTTTCTCGTTGGCGTGATCGTCGCAGTATGGCACATAGGGGTATTCAAACACGTACAAATATTCAGCTGGACTTCCGCACCTATTGCAGTAGTAAATGAATGCATAATTGCGGGTGAGCAGGTTGACTTTGAACTTTGCATTCTCTATAAAACCTTCTCTTGCGCCTACCACCTTCAGTTTCAACTCAGTCGTTGTGCCGAAATCATATTCATGGGTAAAGATATCACCTATGGCAAGGGTTCTTTGCAATCTGGCTGATTTCATACTCTTTGGCGGAGAGTCATAAAAAGAAAAGTCAGCCCCTTCCGTGGCGACCTCGTATCTCCTGCCGCCAATCTCGAATGCGCTCAAGTGGCCGCAGCATTCCAGCCAGATGGCGCGCAGGAATGTGTCCAAATCAGCCAATGTCGCGCTGGCGGGTATTTCCAGATGCAACCAATAGCGAGGATCGTCGCGTCCCTCAACCAACAGGTGGAATAAGGTCTCTCGCTTGCCCGGCCCCGATGAACCGTGGAGAGGAATACATTTTTCCAGGTGGCGGTTGACAGCGTTTTTGGCGAGCGTTTCACCGCAGAGGAAACATTTTCCAAAGGAGATGGTTCGGGAAGGCATATTTACTCCTTTTCTGAATTCTTGATTTCTTTACCGGTTACTGATGCAGAGCGAACGCCACACCTTTTCTGGCGTAACCGGGTTCTCATCTATATTCACGCCGACCGCATCCAGCACGGCATTCCCGACCGCGGGTGCAACCCCATCCATCGGGATTTCGGCCACGGCCTTGGCGCCAAACGGATGGCTCGGCTCGTAGGTCTCAACGAAGATGGTGGTCAGTTCGGGCATCTCGTTGGCGCGGAAGATGTGGTAATCGCCGAAGTCCCGTTCGCGGGCGCGGCCTTTCTCATCATACACCATTTCCTCGCAGACGGCATAACCGAGCGCCTGGGTCATCCCGCCTTCGATCTGGCCGGAGGCCGTCAGCGGGTTGATGATGACGCCTGAGTCGACCGCCATGACCAGCTTATCCACCACCACCATGCCGGTCTCCGTATCCACGGTCACCTCGGCAAACTGGGCGGCGAAGGGCGGCGGGGAGGAGGGCGAGACATGCGACGCAACGCCCATAATCTGCTCCTGTTCGTTGCGGTGCAGGGAATCAAGGGCGATTTCGGCGAGAGGAACACTATCTCCGTCTGGCGCGATTGCCATGCGATTTGCGAGTCGTATGTCAGTAGACAAGTATACAGGTACACTCGCACCATCTTTGTTTACCTGGCTACCTGTTTCCTTGTCTACCTGTTTATGCTCATTCATCATCTTGGCCGCCCTCGTTTTGATCTTTTCGGCCACGATCTGCGCCGCCTTGACCACTGCCGTACCGGAGATGTAAGTGGTGGAGGATGCGTATGCGCCTTTATCGAAGGGGGTGAAATCGGTATCGGACGAGTAAACCAGGATATCCTCGGTGGGAACTCCAAGCACTTCAGCGGCCATCTGCGCCAGGACAGTATCGGAGCCGGTACCCAGGTCGGTTGCGCCGACGAGCAGGTTGAAGGAGCCGTCATCGTTCATCTTGATGGACGCGCCGCCCATATCCAGGTACGGGATGGCTGTCCCCTGCATGACCAGGGCAACGCCGATCCCTTTGCGCAAAGATCCGTCTTTGGTCATCCGTCTTTCGTCAGCAGAAGCGACCGACGACGGACGACGGAAGACCGAGCGCCAGGTTTCGTTCCCATACTTCTCGTCCCACCCAATCGCAGCCTTGCCCTGCACCACGCACTGCTCCAGGCCGATCGTGTGGATGATCTCCGGGCGCGGCTCGCGGCCTTCGTTCCAGGCGGTGCTGAAGGGGTGGTATTCGCCGGGATGCAGGGCGTTCTTCAGGCGGAACTCCAGCGGGTCGAAGTTCATTGCCCGGGCGATCTTCTCCATGTGGCGCTCGACCGCCCAGAACCCCTGCGGCACGCCGTAGCCGCGGTAAGCCCCGGAGGGCGGGGTGTTGG
>JBFYSM010000568.1:0-8379 GCA_041301605.1 Chloroflexota bacterium
CCGGTCGAAATCGCTGCCGGCAATGTCGATCCCACCGCTGGCATATATCTGCCGGTCCCGAGGGTTACCGAGGCGCATGATAGCAATGTCCAATGTACCACCGCCGAAATCGAAGATGAGAACATTCTCTGGCTTCGAAAGGGATTGCTCATAATAGTAGGCAGCTGCAACGGGCTCGAACTCGAACTCAACAGAACGGAATCCGGCTGCGAGTGCTGCCTGGCGAAGGGTATCTTCGGCTTTATGGTCGAGTTCGGGCGATTCGGACAACTTGACCGGCCGTCCCAAGGTTACATCCCGGATGGGTTCTCCCAGTATCTCCTCCGCCCGGCGTTTGAGTTCGGCCAAATAGACCCGCACCAGGTCACCCACCCGGTAATAGGTATCGAAGATCTGAGTCCCTTCATAGCCGCTAGATGGACCCTTTCGCAGGGCGGTTTTAAGATATTGCAACAGCCGACCCGGCTTGAGTTCATCCACGTAGACATACACATCCCGCACATAGTGCATATCTGCGCCCGTGTAGGTGATCTCCCCGGCCCATTGTTTGATATAACGGCGTTGGCGGTTGATATTGTGCTGGTAGTAGAGTTCGACCGCATCCTGGCCGATGTACTGCCTGCCATCACGAGTGATATAGAGGATGCTTTTGACCACTTCCGGCATGAGCCCTTTCTGCTCGATGGTCAGCAGGCGAACCTGCTGACCATCGAAAACGGCCACGCCAGAGTTGGATGTGCCGAAGTCGATCCCAACTTTCAGGTTCATGTGATTCCCGTTCCGGGGTCGGGAACGATCGCAAGCGCCAACAATCCCTCCGCCGTTTGAAGCACGCCGGCAGCAATCAGATCGGGGATGGCATGCAGGCTAAGGTCACCGTTTCTGTGTAGGGCAAGGCACCGGTCAGATCCTTGAACAGCCCCCGCGCCAATCAGGCGTGTACCTTTTTCGAGACGCGCTGGCGGTATCAGTGGAATTCCCTTCGCCAAGGGAGACTTGGCCGGCTCCAGGCTATCCAACTCCCGCTGCAGGATTTTACCGTTTTGGGTCAGGGCTAGCAGTGCGCTCCCGGGTCGGACTGTGAAGGCGGCTACCACGTGGTCGGTCACTTCCAACCGGATGCGTTCTTCTGCGGCATACGAAAGGCTATCCACATCCAGCACCAGCACGTGGCCCTCCCAGGTGACCAGAGCGATCCGATCTCCGTTACGGGCAAGCATCATCTCGAAGGGTTGGTCCGCATTATGGATGACACCTTTGCCGATGAAGCGGTTCGACAGGATGTTTTCAGCCATGCTTGTCATGGTTTTCTTGACGCACCCCCGGCGGCTGACCTGGATGAATTGATCGGTCAACGGCAGGCTGGTCAGCGGCATCAGGCAGGCCAGTTTCTCTCCGGAACGGGCCTCATTGGGCAGGGCAGACTGTTTCCAGTTGAGTTCGATGGTCGCTTCCCGAGCAGGAATGGCAATCACCGGCAACGAACTGACCCTCCCGGAAGTGAAAAATAACAGCAATTCCTCGTGCGACGGGACAATCAGCAGTCGGGCCGATTCGCCCTCGATGGCGAGATCGTCCTGTATGCTTGCAAATACTCCCGTTTCCACCCCTTTCGGGAGCGACTCACGCAGGAACTCCATGCGCAGGATGCGGCCACGGGCCTGGTATGCCAGGAAATTGAATGCATCCGCTTCTTCTGGTGGCGGCTGCGCTTCGAGTTGGGAGATGTCTGCACCGCCCAGTTGGCGTCTCAGGAGTTCCAACTGGTATTCCAGGTGGGCAATACGCTTCTTGTATTCTTCCACTCGCTGGCTAGATTGCAGGGCAATGTTATCGGTCAGAAGTTGCTCGTTGCGAGTGGAAAGTTCCCGCAGCCGCTCGGTGATATATCTCAGGATCAGTACCGCCGATTCCGGCCGCTGCTCGACTTCCTTGAGCCATTCTTCGATTTTTTCCTGGGTGAGCATATGTAGGATTATAAACGAACCTTGCCAAGGTTTGGGGCTCTTGCAATATATGTGATGGACTAGCGTTTAATTCCGTTGTGGATGGTTATTCTGCGTTCCAAGATTGGATTCTCGTCCATTCATCATCCCGTTCGCGGGTTGAACGGATCGCTGCCCGGCTGCGCCGCCAGAGCCAGAAGGTTTGGGTCAACATTCCACCCAGGAAGCCCGCCAATCCTATGTAAAGGCCGGTGATTTTACCCCATAGCACACCCGCGAGCAGGATCGTGGATGTTGTGACCAGGAATATCACCACGGCTTCCGGTATCCCTCGCGTCCGTTTCGAAACAAGGATGGAGCCCTGGTACCAGGATTGGATGGCATTCAATCCCGGAAGCAGGATGGCGATCCACAATCCGTTGCGGGCCAGTTCTGTCAGGGCAGGCGATAGCGCTGAAACTTTCGTGAACCAGAATGTTGCCAAAGGCGTTGCGGCGATAATGAGCAGCAATCCACTGGTCGAGATGGCTAGGATGCGGGTAAATCGGTGCAGGCTTGTAGCGGAGAACGGTTCATCCAGAATGGCAACCACCACCTCGTTATAAGCCATGCCAACACTGCGAAGGATGAAGATCAACCCGGTTACCACTGGCCAAACTGCCAGCGATTCAAGTGCCCGGGGCATGCGTCCCAAGGCAGCGCTGCCAATAGGTTGAATGGCCATCGTCAGGAAGGAGGTCAGCACCAGAGGAATATAGAAATCAAGGAAGGCGCGCAAGGTCAATGGTGGATCAACGATGGAAGCCAGGCGCAATTCGCGATTCAAGATAGGTCGAACCCGTAAACCTGCATAGACCGCCTCAGTCACAACCCCGGCTGCGACAGCGCTGGTCGCGACTATGACGCCCGAATAGGATTTGAGGAAAAAGCCGATCCCCAGAACAAGAATATCTGCTGAAAGACGCAGGATGGTTCCGATGCCAACTGCCCCGGAATAGCCGAAGCGGATCAATACTCCCTGGTTGAAGCGCCGGTAAGCAATCGACCATGTCCAGGGGGTCATGATCATCAGTCCGATCCGGGCTGGTTCGATGATTTCCTGCGGGGCCCCCAGGATGCCTTCCACCACGAAGTAATATGCAGGCGTGAAGGCAACGATCAAATGCAGTGCGGTCAACACTCCGCTAACCGTCATCATGAAAGCCCAGATCTTGCGATAAGAAGCCTGATCCTTACTGAGGGCGGTTGATGCTGCCAGCAGCATAATGACCGGCGATTCGATGATCAAGGCCAAGGGGAATACCACGCCTCCATAGGCTGCCAGGTTGATTTCAGGTTCAGCCATTCTAGCGATAACTGCACTGAGGGCTGGGAGTTCGAGCCCCATCAGCAGCCAGGAGGCGGCCAGAGGCCACCAGGTTTTGAAAACACGTTTCAGGGAAGCAGGTGTAGTGTTGGGGTAATCGACCGGCATGGTGACCAACTATACCCAATAAAGTGAAGGGATGCAATCTTGCAAGCGCTACCGCGCACACAGTCTTCCATACTGTAAAGGGTTTGTAAGCTACCAGCTATTGTGATAAATTGAACAGGCTATATAATTCCAGAAATCACCGGAACATTGCGAGCATAACCTATGACAACCAAACTCGAAATCAATCATCCCCATCTTGTCATACCAACGGACGAATCAAAATTAGCTGACAGCCTGAGACCAGCAAATGGCATCGTATTTGGCCTGTTATTTTCAATTCCAATGTGGCTTGTGATCCTGTCAGTGATCAACAGTTTAACCGGTCACTAACGCCGTTCCGTTCTTTCTGCAACAAACCTGATCTTGCTTGGAGCGCGTCTCGCCCCAAGTTGACAGTTCGCCTGGATGGATAAGAGCCAGGGGGCTGTTTTTTTAAATCCACAGTTCGATAACACCTGGCTCTCTGGGAGTTGCCGTGATGAATGGAAAGATATGGGGGTATGGGGCGGGCAAAGCCCGCCCCATACCCCCAATTTCCTTCCTCTTCCGGCGATTCCCAGAGAACCTAACACCTGGTAGAGAGAATCCCTGTAAGTGCGCTATAATGGGTAAAATCACGGCTTTAGGAAATATCCGCGGAGCAATGGAGCCGAAGGAGATGCGCATATGCCTTTCGCAATCGGAGAGAATGTCGGTCCTTACCGGATCACGGAACAATTAGGCCAGGGCGGAATGGCCACCGTGTTCAAGGCCTACCACGCAGCACTCGATCGTTATGTAGCCATCAAAGCCCTTCACCCGGCCTTCATGGAAGACCCCAACTTCCTGGCCCGTTTCCAGCGAGAGGCCCGTTTGGTCGCTAAACTGGAACATCCCAACATTGTACCCATCTACGATTATTCGGAGCATGAGGGGCGGCCATACCTGGTGATGAAATTTATCGAGGGGGAAACGCTCAAGGCGCGTCTCGGGCGCAGCACCATCTCTCCCGTTGATACTGAAAAGATCGTCGATATGGTTGGCCTGGCGCTGTCGTTTGCCCACTCACGCGGCATCCTCCATCGCGATATCAAGCCATCCAACGTGCTGCTTGCCAGCGATGGGGAGATTTACCTGGCCGATTTCGGCCTGGCGCGCATTGCACAATCGGGTGAATCCAGCCTGACCTCCGATATGATTGTGGGTACTCCCCAATATATCTCACCGGAGCAGGCCCTAGGCAAGAAGGATCTCGATGAAGGCACCGATATCTATTCACTGGGCGTGATGCTCTACGAATTGACAGTTGGGCAGGTGCCATTCAGCGCTGATACCCCCTTCTCGGTCATCCATGATCACATCTATACCCCTTTGCCGATGCCGCACGAGGTAAACCCCACGGTTTCGGATGCCATTCAGCGCGTACTCTTGAAGGCGCTGGCCAAGGAACGAGCCGATCGGTTCAAGGATGTCCCGGCGCTTGTTTTGGCCTTCAAAGCCGCCTGGCAGGCCAGCCCGCCTCCCCAGCCTGTCCCTTCAGATACGTTACGGATCAAGATGGAGGCTGCTGCAAAAAAGGCCGCTGAAACATCTCGTGCCGGCACCGTCCCTGCCATCACTGGCCAGGTTACCAGATCCGAACCGCCGCAGGTAAAAACCTCTGTTCCCATTTCGCAACCAGTGAAGAGCACGGTTGTAAAACCGAAGAAAAAGATCCCCTGGATGTGGGTGGTGGTTGGCGCGGTGCTGTGCGTCGGCTGCTTGTTGGGAGTGTTTGTCATCCGCCCGGCCCTCCTGGCCCGCAGAAGCAGTACTCCCACAGCGACCAAACCTGCCCTAGAGCAGCCGGGTACGTTCCAGCCTGAGCCAGTTCTTGATCTGGCCGCTGCCCAGCGCCTGGCGGAGGAGAACCCGAATGATCCCGATGCACATTTGCAGTATGCCCTCTCGTTGTTCGCCGCCGACCAGCCGGAGAAAGCCCAGGCGCAGTTGGATCAGGTGCTAGGGTTGAGGGGGGATGACGAGGTCTACCTCTGGATTGCGGCTGAAAAACTGGCCAGCCATCAGAACTGGCTGGGAACAGCGCGCTTGTATGTACGCGCCAGCGAGATCCAGGTCAAGAGCGGTCCGTTGGGCGAGGAACTGCGCAACCGCCTGCGGGAGGCTGTCTACAAGGGCTCCTCCGACCCGGCTGCAGAGCAATATTTGATCGCAGACCAACTAGCCAGCCTGGATAATGCCTGCTTCTACCTTGGCCGGGCGCGCTATGAGTTTTACTTTAGAGATAAATCGGTTGCCCAGCAGATCCTGAATGAGATGAAAGCTGCCATCCACGGCAGTTACGAGGCAGACCTCATGCAGGCCGAGTTTACAGCCAAGCTAGGATTAGGAGAAGATGCGCGCCATCTATTGACCGCTCTGATCGAAAAACCTGCCGTTCCGGAGTGGATCAAGTTGGAAGCCGATAAAATCCTGAAACAAATTCCTTAGGAGTGAAATGCGAAGACCACTGGTAGCTGGAAATTGGAAAATGAACAAAACCGTCGAGGAGGCGCGCAGCCTTGTCGCGGAGATGAGCTGTGAACTGGACGGTATCGAGGGTGTGGATAAGGTGCTTTGCCCACCTTTTCCTGCATTGTTGCCCACCTCGGCTATTTTACAGGGAACTGGCATTGGCCTGGGAGCACAAAATTTACACTGGGAGGAGAAAGGCGCTTATACCGGCGAAGTTGCGCCAAGCATGGTGGCCGAATTTTGTCAGTATGTCATCATCGGCCACTCCGAACGGCGGGCTTATTTTGGCGAAACGGATGAAACCGTGAACCGGAAATTGCTGGCCACCCAAAAGATCGGTCTTACTCCTGTTGTCTGTGTTGGGGAAACCCTGGATGAGTACGAGGCGCAACTAACTTCGGAGGTGGTACGGCGGCAGGTTCTGGAGGGACTCAAAAGCCTGGATGCGGGCTTTGCACCTCGGATGGTAGTGGCCTACGAACCGGTCTGGGCGATCGGGACGGGAAAGGCCTCCACGGGCGGAGCTGCCAATGCCGTGATTGCGGAGGTCATCCGGCCAGCCCTGGCAGAATTATATGGCAGCGATACAGCCCAAGCCATACGGGTGCTCTATGGCGGCTCTGTCACGGCTGCCAATGCGGCCGAATTTTTCCAACAACCTGAAATCGATGGCGCCCTGGTTGGCGGTGCCAGCTTGAAAGCCAGTGAGTTCATTGCCATCACCCGCGCCGCTGCCCAATAATCTTCCCGAAGCGTACAACGGACGATGAGATTCCATCGTCCGTTGTTTTTTGTCTCTTTTCACCTGGATGTGGAACAACCTTGATGGTCTTTTGTGGTTATTTATCGCGTTGGTGCCATTTATCCTGCTCCAGCGCTGGTTGCATCGTGAGATCCAGGCTGTGCTCCTGATCGCCACTCGTAGCCCCGGGTTGACGCAGGTGCTGTTCGCCCTGATATTCCTGCCGGGCGTGTTCCTGCACGAATTGAGCCATCTCCTGGCAGCGAAGCTGTTGCGCGTGCGAACCGGGCGGTTCTCGCTGATTCCGCGTCCGATGCCGGGTGGGAAATTGCAATTGGGTTATGTGGAGACAGCAAGCGGTGGGCCGATCAAAGATGCCATCATCGGTGCCGCGCCACTGATCACGGGTGGTATCCTGGTGGCGTATATTGCAGTATATAAACTGGAACTTCAATTCCTCTGGCAACTCTTCCAGAATGGACAATTCGAACTCTTCTGGCGGGGGATCACCATTCTTCCAGCCATCCGGGATTTCTGGCTGTGGTTTTATCTGACTTTCACGGTCAGTAGTATGATGATGCCATCCGCCGCTGACCGGCATGCCTGGCCGGCGATTGGCCTGGGGGTGATGGTTCTGTTGATCCTGGCCATCCTGGTTGGCATTGGGCCGTGGATGCTGGAAAATCTTGCGCCGTCGGTCAGCACTTTCCTGGAGGGCGTGGCGATGATATTTGGACTCAGTGCACTGGTGCATGCCATCCTGGTTTTACCCTTTTTTCTGATGCACCGGCTTCTGACGCGCCTGACAGGCATGGATATTGGCTAGATTGCAAAATATCATGGAGCGGGGATAAGATAACGCAAATGTGGATTAACCCGCTATCCACATTTTTACTTATATTCCCCTTTCTTTAGAACAACCAGGGGATGAATCGTTTGGTATTTTGCATGTAATCCCTGTAAGCATCCCCAAAGAAACGGATACACCCCTCTTCATCCGCTCTGGCTGTCATGAATAGCGATGCAGTTGCCAGGAACAACAGGATTGCCCCAAGCCAGGAAGGGATCTTGAAGAATATCCCCCAGGCCAGGAGTAGCAGCGAACTGTATAGTGGGTGGCGGATGATTCCGTAAATCCCGCTGGTAACCAGGCGGGTCGTTTTTTCGAAGGCGATCAGGTAGTCTTCCCCCTCCCGTTTTTCGGCAGGCCTGCCATACTTTCGGAGCGCAATCATTCCCAGGATGAGCGGTGCCAGGCTTGCGCAGAGCAGGATCCAGGAACTGATCTGGTACCACGAGAACGGATTCAGGAACCAGGATTCGATATTCAACAGGAGAAGTGCCAAGATGAATTCCCAGGCGAAGAAGCGATAGAAACCGTGCGAGCCGCGCTCCTGCAGGGAGGTGCGCGAGATGTAGATCAGGATAACCGAGCCGACAACGAATGCTAGGATCTTCCACATAGTTCATGGCCTTCCCATCGAACAGGTAAGTTACAAAAAGGGCTACTCATCATTGGTCACTAAATTTGTTTTACCCTGTTCCGAACTGCCTGTCGCCGGCATCCCCCAGGCCGGGCAGAATGTAGCCGTGTTCGTTCAGGCGCTCATCGATCGCGGCCAGGTAAATGGGTACATCCGGGTGCGCAATCTGCAAGGCGGAAATTCCTTCCGGCGCGCCGATCAGGCCCACGAATTTGATCTTCTTGACCCCCCAGCGCTTCA
>JBFYSM010000583.1:0-2908 GCA_041301605.1 Chloroflexota bacterium
CTGGGAGATGGCCGGCATTACCGGCGAAGCGAAGTACAGCGACTTGCTCGAATGGCAACTGTACAACGCCGCCGGGGTCGGCATGGGGCTGGATGGAATGACTTATCTCTACAACAACCCGCTTACCTGCCAGGGCGGCGTGACCCGCAAGCCCTGGTACGCGGTGCCCTGCTGCCCATCCAACATCTCGCGCACCTGGGCGGACCTGGGGAAGTATATCTGCTCATCCGGCAAGGATGAGATCCGTATCCACCAGTACATCAGCAGCGAGGTTATTAGCGGACTGGCAAAAATCCAAATCCAATCGGAATTGCCCTGGGAAGGCAAAGTCCGCATCATAGTCGAACCAACCGAACCATCGGAATTCACACTCTTCCTGCGCATCCCATCCTGGAGCCAGGCAAACTCCATCAAAATCAACGAAAAACATCATCCTTCATCCTTCACCCTTCCGACTTTGTCCGCCACCGCCTGCGGTTATGACCCGCGCCGGAGCGCCTGGCTGCCCATCCGGCGGGAATGGTCGCCTGGGGATGTGGTGACGCTCGAATTCGATATGGCGGTTCGGTTTTGGTTTACCCACCCGAAAGTGAAGGGACAGAAAGGCAAGGCTGCTTTGAGCCGCGGACCGCTGGTCTACTGCCTGGAAAGCCTGGACAACCCGGATGTGGACATCTTTGATGTCAACCTGGATGCCCGTTCCCTGCAAGCCATGTTCGATGAAAGTTTGCTGGGCGGGGTGGTGAAGATCACCGGCAAAACGAAGAACGGCCAGCCGCTCACCTTCATCCCCTACATGCTGTGGGGGAACCGGGGTGAGTCGCAGATGAATGTGTTTGTGAATATTTAAATTGGAGGTGAAATGCAAACCGAATTGACCCAACCCGGAAAACTGCTTGAATCAGATGGCCGCCTGGCGCAGGTCGGCTGGGCGCGCCAGCAACTGCTGGATTGCAACCTGGAAGCCGCCCGCTTCTACCTGCTCAAGCCATTCCAGCGTTTCCGCATCAAGCGCTGGGATTATTACGCCGTCTTCTCCCCGCAGCGCTTCTTCTCCGCCACCATCGCCGACCTCGGTTATGCCGGGAACATCTTCGTTTACAGCATGGATTTCGAGACTGGCGAACTGCACGAAGAAGGGCTGGTCATCCCATTGGGGAAAGGGATCGAACTGCCGCGCAACAGCACCGAAGGCGACAGCCGCTTCGAGAACGACAAGGCGAGCCTGCATTTCCGCCTGCTCCCCGGCGAGCGCCGGATCACGGTCTCCTGGCCATCCTTCCATGAGGGGCGCGGCATCGAAGCAGACATCAGCCTGGCCTGCCCGCCCGGCCACGAATCGATGACCATCGTCATCCCGATCGGGGAGAAGCGCTTCTATTACAACCGCAAGATCAACTGCCTGCCCGCCAGCGGGACGGTCAAATATGGCGATATGACTGAAACGCTCGATCCGAAAACCTGCCTGGGTTCGCTGGACTGGGGACGCGGCGTTTGGGAGTACAAATCCTTCTGGAACTGGGCCTCCGCTTCCGGTTTCCTGCCGGATGGCCGCACAATCGGCCTGAACCTGGGCTGCGGCTTCGGCGACCTTTCGAAGGCGGGGGAGAATGCTGTTATCTTGAACAACCGCATCCATAAACTGGGGCAGGTCAAGTTCGATTATGTATCTGACGATTTCATGAAGCCCTGGAAATTCACGGATGCCGAAGGCCGCCTCAACCTGGTCTTCACGCCGTTCAAAGACCGCACCGCCGTCACGAACCTGGGTATCATCCAGAGCGAAGTCCACCAGATGTTTGGGCGCTACAACGGGACCGTCATTGCCGATGATGGCGAGCAGATCCAGGTCAAGGATTTGATCGGCTTTGCCGAAGAGCACCAGGCCAAGTGGTAACTCGATGAGAACACCCTGGCAACCTGCCTCCCCCATCCCCCTGCCTGAATACCCCCGCCCGCAGATGACCCGCCCGGAATGGGTCAACCTGAACGGCTGGTGGGAGGTTGCCATCCTCCCCAAGGATCATCCCAAGCCGGAGTCCTTCGATGGCAGGATCCTGGTCCCGTATGCGGTCGAGTCGGAGCTATCGGGGGTTCAAAAACCGTTGCGACCAGATCAGCGTCTTTGGTATCGGAGAACCTTCCCTCACCCCCGTCCCCTCTCCCCATTTGGAGATAGGGGTGAAGGGGTGAGGGTACTCATCCATTTCGGTGCGGTGGATTACGAATGCAATGCCTGGGTCAACGGGATGTATATCGGCGTGCATACGGGCGGCTACTTGCCCTTCACGTTCGATATCACCGCTGCTCTCATGGATGGCGGGAACGAACTGGTCGTTTCCGCCTGGGACCCCACCAACGCCGGCCGGCAGGAGCGCGGCAAGCAGGCCCTCAAGCCGGGCATCATCTGGTATACAGCCGTCTCCGGCATCTGGCAGACCGTCTGGCTGGAGGTGGTGCCGGAGAACAGCATCGAGTTGCTCAAACTGACCCCTGACCTGGATGCCGGTATGCTGAAAGTGGAAGTCAAGTTGCGGGGGGATGCGGACGGCCTCGATGTGGAAGCAGTGGCCCTCGCAGGCGGCGAACCGGTCGCCTCGAAACGGGGCCGGGCCGCGGGTCCCGTGACGCTTGCGATACCCAACCCCAAGGCATGGAGTCCTGCTGACCCGCATCTCTACGATCTGCAAGTCCGGCTGATGCGCGGGAATCACATCCTGGATGAAGTCGGAAGCTATTTCGCCATGCGCAAGTTCGGCCTGGTGCGGGATGCGAGCGGACACCTGCGCTTTGCGTTGAATGGCAGGCCGTTGTTCCTGTATGGGCCGCTCGACCAGGGCTACTTCCCGGATGGGCTCTACACGGCGCCTTCCGAAGATGCCATGTTATCCGATATTGAATACACCAA
>JBFYSM010000006.1:0-2907 GCA_041301605.1 Chloroflexota bacterium
TATCGAGCAGCTTGCGGATATCACGCGGACTGCAGGTCAGCACCCATACGCCTCCCAACCCCAGGTCATGGATGGCAAGCAGGATGTTCTCGATGGCTGCGGCGGTATCCAGGATGTAGCAATCATCCATTTCGTCATATTTCTCCCAGGTGTCGTGGGGATTGGCACAAGCGACGATGACTGCTGGCGCTTCCTCCACGCATGCCTGGTGAGCATAAGGATCGAATTGCCTGATCTTTTCCCTGTCCGTGAAAACAATAAAACGCCAGGGCTGCCGGTTTCCCCCTGAAGGAGCTCGAATCCCTGCTTCGAGGATCTTGCGAATCACATCCAGCGGGATTTCTTTATCCAGAAACTTGCGAATGCTTTTCCGAGCATTAATCGTGTTCAAGGTTTCCATGAAATTATGCATCTCCAGATTATGGGGGTATCCTTATCCTGATGTCATAACATCACTTGGGGGGAGAAGACAACCCCCTCAAGGATTATTTGTCCTCAGAAAAAAGGCGCATTTCAGTTTTCCTTCTTTTGCAGCTTCAAGCCCAACCTGTGCATCTCATCATAGACGACAAAACCATACCGCTTTAGCATTGCCAGCAAATCTTCATACGAGGAGCGCACAGAGATAACCGTGTTGTTCTTTGGATAACCCTTCAGTTGTGAAAGGGCCAGGGTTACCATTGGCTCGATCAGGGAAATCCGATGCTCCGGCAACGTTCTCATGGAGATGCGATGGGTGACCTTGGTCGCGCGTCGGGCATTCAACAGCATGTACCCCACCAAAAGGCCATTCTTCTCAAAAGCCCGCCAGTAATCTGTGCTTTTTTGTGCCCACAGGAAAACCGGGTTGATCGCTTTTGCAATCCCGGGAATCTGGAACTCGGCTTTATTGACGGGCAGGAATGCCTGCACCTCCACCGGAACCTCGCGGCGTGCCACTTCATAGCGCGCTTCCCATTCACCCAGCTTCATCGGGCGCACGGAATACCCCTCGGCCGGAGCCGGCTCGACAAAGGGCACATTCTCAAGTTTCAACTCACTGATGCTGTCGTAATGCTCAAAACCCAGGCTGCGGTACAAATCATAAGCCGGCGTATTGACCGAACGCACTTCCAGGGTGCACACATCCCCACCCTGTTCCTTCACATATTCGATGGCGCGCGTAACCAGCTTACGCGCCAGCCCTCTCCGCCGGTACTCGGGGTGGGTTGCCACATTACCAATCACCCAGCGCTTGGATTTCGGAGCAGACTTGGATACATTCACCAGCGCGATCATGCGTCCCTGGTCTTCGATGGCATAGCCATCAAAGACATGTTTGAAAGTATCCGAGAAGGGTTGTAGAACACGGATGACCGGCACCATTTTCTTGATCATCTTGATTTCTGTGCGGATATCGGTCCCTGTGACGGCCAGTTCCGCCCCAAAGGCAATATCCATCAACTCGCCAATGGCATCCATATCACGGCGGTAATCGATCGGGCGCATTTCACTGAGTGTATCCATGCTTCTGCTCCTCCAAAACTTAATCTGACGCGACCCCGGTCGAAGGTTCAGCCGCGCCAGGAGTAACGCTCGATCTGGCATCGGTGCTTTCTGGACCCTTCACCGGCTCGGTTGTCCCGTTCGTTTTCGGCAGCTTGAACTTGATCCAGATCACCGGTAGCATCATGAACAACGCGGCCAGCGGGATATAGAACGGCACGCGTGGGCCGAATTTCTCCCACAAGGCCGCCCCGATGTATGGTGAAGGCAGGGAGATCAGTCCCAGGCTGGTGGAGAAGAGTCCGAAAGCCGTGCCGCGCAGGTTTTGCGGGACAGCTTTGGAGATCAGGGAGTTATAGGCCGGGCCGGCCAGTGCATTGCCCATCCCCAACAGGGCCCAGGCAATGATAAACAGGTAAAAAGCACTTACATTCAGCATCATGATGATCGCCCCACCAACGAGCAGGTTGCCCAGTACAATACCCACGCGCTCGCCGCGCTTATCCGAGAGAAGTCCCCCAAGGGCCATGAAGATCATTGCGGCTATCGAAGAAACTGAACCAAGAATGCCAATCTGGGTCATCGTCAATCCCTTGATATTGTTCATGAAGAGTGGGAACAGGTTCCCAACCATGCTGAAGGTCACATCACCGACACCATCCGAGATGAAGATCCAGGTGACGATCCCGCCGGCTGTGATCAGCCCGAATATGGCAAGCAGGCTCTTCTTGAGATGGGCAAAGGTCGGTTTCTCGCGTGGTGCAGTGGATTCCGTCTTTTCGACCTGGCGGATCTTGCGTGCCATGAACAGGCGGATGAACGTAGCAATGCCATACAGTCCGGCCGCCACTCCGAACATCAACCGGAAGCCATACTTGTCTGCCAGGATGCCGCCCAGCGGAGCGCCAATGACACCCACAACCAGGAAGACGCCCTGTACGATCCCGAATACGCGCCCGCGATTCTCTTCCTTGGACTCTTCGGCAATGAAAGCCTGGAAGCTTGGTCCAACGAACGATGAGGCCATCGAAAGGCCAACCATCGCCAGCAGCAGCCAGCCCCAGGAAGGAGCAATCGCGAACATGATGTACCCGGCGAGCCCTGCCAGGCTGCCGATCGCGATCGCCTGCACCCGGCCAATCGCATCCGAGAGCCAACCGCCAAGGATCTGGAACAGCAGCGGGGCGATCATCGAAAGGGTGAAGAAAACACCAACTTGTGCAACATCTGCCCCAAGATCCTGTACATAGAGAGGCAGGAGCGGGCCATACATTTGACCCCCAATATTTGCCATGATCATGCTGAACAACAGGATGACCAATGTGCGCGTGAGTAGAGGAGCTTTCTTAGCCATAAGAAAACCTTTCTTTTTCAAACTATTGCTTGGGTGCCCAAAGCAAGTTTCCCGGCTCTGGGCTGATT
>JBFYSM010000036.1:0-22284 GCA_041301605.1 Chloroflexota bacterium
TGGAAGAAATGGAACTGGAGTGGATCCCGGTTGTGCGCGCTTGGCAATTGAATGAACGTCATTATGGGGCTCTCCAGGGATTGAATAAGGCTGAAATGGCCGAGAAGTTTGGAGACGCACAGGTCAAGATCTGGCGTCGCAGTTATGATACCCCTCCACCCGAATTGGAATGGGATGATGAGCGCCATCCTCGCTTTGATCCGCGCTATGCAAACCTGACAAAAGAGCAGTTGCCATCTACAGAATCGCTCAAAATAACGTTGGGTCGTGTTATGCCTTATTGGGAGGCTGTGCTTGCGCCTGCGATCAAATCGGGGCAGAGGTTGTTGGTCGCTGCGCATGGCAATAGTATCCGCGCCATGGTCAAATATCTGGATGGAATATCAGATGATGAGATCACAGAGTTGAACATTCCAACCGGTATCCCGCTCGTATACGAACTGGACCGGGAGTTGCGTCCGATAAACCGGTTCTACCTGGGTGATCCGGATGCTGCCCGGAAAGCTGCAGAGGCGGTTGCTGCCCAGGGGCGTGCAAAGTAAGTTTATTCCTCCTTCTCTTTTCTGGAGCTTGACCAGGTAGCCGCCCCGGCGATACCAAGGGCAAGCAAAACGATCAATGCTACCACCCCGATTCCCCAGGTGAGTGGCATTGTTGCATTAGGGGGGTTGGGCGTTATGGTTGGTGTCAGCGTGAGGGTGGTGGTGGAAGTTGGCCAGTGTGTGGCTGTGGGGCGGCGTGTGTTCGTTGGGGTGGGTAGGGTTGGTGTTGGTGTAAACGGCGGGATGATGATCAACTGATCATTGGGGAAGATCATGTTGCTGTTCAGGTTGTTAAGTCTTTTGATATCATCTTCACTGACACCGTAAGTCTGAGCAATTGACCATAGCGTATCGCCGGACCGGACGATGTGGATGACCGCGCCGTCATCCCTTGGCGTGGATGGTGCCAGGGTCATGGTTGGGGTTTTCGGCGGAGCAAGTATGCGCGCCGGGCTGGCGGTGAACCAGGCGGGAGGTTGGTCTGATGTTGCGAGGCTTGCATCCAGCGTGTAGAAAATGGTATTTCCCGATATGGCAATGCCTGCGCCTACATCGCGCAAAATGGAGGATAGCATCGTATTGCGGTGCAGAGCATCTCCCATCCAAAGAGAAATCACATCGGAAACCGAAAAATTGCCCGCAGCGACATTTTCAGAAAACCAACCGCCAAGCAACAAGTCTCCGGCAACGGGATAGCCTGCTGCCAGGGCGCGTTCGAATGGGCGGGAGCCATCCGCTCCTGTGTGTGTCCATGTACCTATCGATGCTTGGTATTCTGAATGCGCCTGAGCTACGGACATGAGTATTGGGTGAACGTTGTAAGCGGCCAGCCCATTGGCAGATCGCAATGCGTTCACTTCTACGATTAGATCATATGGGCTGGGTAGGGAGTTGGACGCAGGATAATTTGCGCTGTTCTGAACAAATGGGGGAATGTTTATGATCGAAGAGATGAAAATAATCGACAGCATTGCGGCAATTCTACGCATGTCAGGATTATACCGTTTGAACAGGCTATTTTTCACGATACTTCACAACAAAAATCACCGCTTGATGCGGTACATTTATCCATGTTTCTCTTGACAATACTCACATCATTCTTGCGAATGCTTCTGCTAAAATATGCAAGGAATCTACCGATCGGTAGGTGGAATCCATCTGTCGTTTAGTGTGTTCTGTCAAAGGATATTAAAAAATTTTACTTAATCGGAGGTGTTCATGCAAACAAAGACGTTTGAGATTCCCGCATTATACGGCGACCACCATGTGGTGGAGGTGCGCCGTATTTTGTTGGAAACCCCAGGCGTGAAGGATGTTTACGCCAGCAGTGCGTTTCGGGTAATAGAAGTTACGTACGACCCTAAAGAGATCAATGACTTGCAACTGGAAACAAAACTCCAGGATGCGGGCTATCTGGGGGATTGGTCCACGATGCGTGAGACGAATAAGGCGGTGGGCGTGGAGGGAGGTGGAAAGGTTGTTTTTCGCCATACTGCTTCCTATCAGACCACGCGCAAGGTAGTAAGTTTTTCCCGAAAAACAGAACATCAAGTAAGGCCCCTATGGCCGTGCCCAGGCATGGGTGTTTTGAAAACAATGGATGAATAGAGGTATTGAGGTGAATTATGGCTAAGAAACGAGAGCTTAACGAATATAGCACTGATCCTGCTACCCAACAGATGATCGCGCGTGCTGAGGAACTTGGCATCGAAACAGCTTTTACCCGCGCCGATGATATGGCAGCTTGCAACATCGGCGGGGCAGGGATGTGCTGTAAGAATTGCAGTATGGGTCCCTGTCGCTTGACAAAAGATGGTTCAGTGGGCGTATGTGGTGCCACAATCGATACCATCCAGGCGCGCAACCTGACGCGTGCCATTGCGGCGGGAGCGGCAGCGCACTCTGACCATGGGCGCGGCATGGCCATGACACTCAAGGCTGCTGCCAACGGTAAGGCTGAGGGATACTCCATCCGTGACGTTGCAAAACTTCGCACCATTGCTGCTTTGTATGATATCCCCATCGAGGGGCGTTCACCCGAAGAAATTGCGAATGATTTGGCGGATCTCTATCTCGCCCAGTTTGGGCAGCAGGAAGGGCGGGTTGTACTCACCAAGCGTGCCCCTGCCAAGCGTCAAAAGCGCTGGGAAGAAGCAGGGGTGGTGCCTCGCGGCATTGACCGTGAAATTGTCGAATGTCTACACCGCACCCATATTGGCGACGACCAGGACCCTGTTCATATCCTTCAACATGCAGTTCGTACTGCCCTTGGCGATGGCTGGGGTGGCAGCCTGCTTGCCACTGATATTTCCGATATTCTCTTCGGTACACCCGCCCCAATTTTAGGACAAGCGAATCTTGGTGTGCTAAAGAAAGATTATGTCAACGTGGTTGTGCATGGACATGAACCAACCCTCAGTGAAATGATCGTTGCTGCGTCCCAGTTGCCGGAAATCATCGAGTATGCACGCGAGGCGGGCGCACGGGGCGTCAGCCTTTCGGGGATTTGTTGTACCGCCAACGAGATTCTCATGCGCCAGGGAGTTCCTGCTGCTGGCAACTTCCTCCAGCAGGAACTTTCGATTATGACGGGCGCAGTGGAAGCTATGGTGGTAGATGTTCAATGTATCATGCAGGCTTTGGTAGGGTTGGCACAGAACTTCCACACAAAGATTATCACAACCTCACCTAAAGTTAAGATTAAAGGTGCGACCCACATCGAGTTTGATGAACATCACGCGCTTACCATCGCCAAAGAAATCCTCAAAACAGCGATTGATAATTACAAACATCGCGGAGAGGTGCAAATCCCTGATGTGCGCGAAAACTTGATTCCGGGTTTCTCACACGAATATATCAACTACATGCTGGGCGGTTCGTATCGCGCTTCCTTCCGTCCATTGAATGACGCGATTATGAGCGGGCGCATCCGTGGGGTGGCGGCCATAGTGGGTTGCAACAATCCACGCAGCCAGCATGATTACCTGCATACGCATGTGACCAAAGAGTTGCTCAAGCAGGATGTACTGGTGGTAGAGACGGGTTGCGGCGCCATTGCATCAGCCAAGCAGGGGTTGATGTTGGGGGAAGCAGGCCTGGAGAAGGTAGGTCCCGGTTTGCGCGAGATCTGCGAGACGGTTGGGATTCCACCTGTTTTGCATATGGGCTCATGCGTTGACAACTCTCGCATACTCACCGTTCTGACACAGATGGTTGAGGAGGGCGGCCTCGGCGATGATATCGACCAGATTCCCGCTGTAGGTCTCGCGCCAGAATGGATGAGCGAAAAAGCGCTCTCAATTGGAACATACTGCATGGCATCGGGGGCATATGTTATCTTTGGCGGTACATCTCCTGTTGGCGGTATGCCAGACCGTGTCTCGGATAGCGATGTTGTTGCGAAATATATGAGCCAGGGTTGGGAAAAACTTTTCGGTGGCAAGCTGGAATTCATTCCCGATCCTGCTGAGATGATTAGAGCAACCTTGGAACATATCGACAAGAAACGCGCTGCCCTTGGTTTGCCGGAGTACGACCCGACACGCTTTGGCAAGAGTGGCGACACACGTATGCTTGAGTTTGAAAAGTTGTCCCTTTCCGAGCGTCGTGCCGCCATTTACGGAACAGCAGCAGATTAACGGAGGATAGCCTGATATGTCACGCTACATTGCTACTCGCGCCATCCGTGGCGCAAACGCCCTCGTTACCGAAGCCGAGATCATGCTCAATCGGGCATTGAAGGAAAAAGGGCCGGATATGCCTGTTACGTTCCCAAATACGGCTTATTATCTGCCTACCATACTGGGCATGACTGGACAACAGGTTGAAAAGCTTGGGCAACTCAAACCTGTTATGGAGCATGCCCGCGAGTTGGTGCACTTGATTCCATCCGATTCCAAGTGGACCCCTTACCTCGGTGAGACTCTGGATAGCGGGATGGCCACCTTGCTGGCGGCTGAAACCATCGAGACAATCCGCTTTGTTTATGGGCTACAACCCGAGTATTTCCCAGGATTCCAACTTGCTGGTGGGACATCCTATGGCGCCGAAGATGGGAAAGACCACCTCAACGGTCCCATCGATGACATCCAGTTGCGCTCATGGGGTATCCAATTGGTGGATGGCCGCATGCCTGGATTTGCCGCGATTGTTGGATGTGCCAAGTCGAATGAAGTGGCTGTAAGAATCGTTCGCGAATTGCAGCGCCGCAACATCCTGTGTTTCCTGAGCGGGAATGTGAATGGTCGAAGTATCATCCACCAGTTGCAGGAAGAAGGTGTTGAACTTGGATATGATACGTACACCGTTCCATTTGGAACGGACACCATCAGTGCCATATACGCCCTGGGCTTTGCCACCCGTTCAGCGCTGACCTTCGGTGGTCTCAAAGCCGGGATGGCGCGCGAAATCCTGCTTTATAACCGGGAGCGCGTTTTTGCTTTTGTGCTGGCGCTTGGAGAAGTGGATGATCTCAAGTACGCAGCTGCTGCTGGTGCCATCAATTTTGGTTTCCCGGTTATTGCGGATACAGTTATTCCCGAGATCCTGCCAACGGGTGTTACGACTTACGAGCATGTGGTATCGATGCCTTTTGATGAAATTGATGGCAAGGATGATCTGGAGCGTGCCGAGCGTATTGTCCAGAAGTGCATTGAAGTACGCGGCGTCAAGGTCAAAGTGTCCAACGTAGATGTACCTGTTCCGTACGGCTCTGCTTTTGAGGGTGAAGTGGTTCGCAAGGCAGACTTACGGATCGAGTTCGGTGGTAAATACTCGCGTTGTTACGAGTATTTACGCATGAAGAAACTGGACGAAGTAACCGATGGCAAGATCGAAGTGGTTGGCCCCGATTTCTCGAAAGTCGATCCGCAAGGCTCCATGGATATGGGGATCATTATCGAAGTGGCAGGACGCCAGATGCAGCAGGATTTCGAACCAGTTCTGGAACGCCAGGTACACTATTTTGTCAACGGCGCGTCCGGCATCCAGCATGTGGGGCAACGTGACATTGCCTGGATCCGGATTTCGAATGCCGCCGCAGATAAAGGTTTCAATCTGGAACATTTTGGGAAGATCCTTCACGCCCGTTTTCATGAGGATTTTGGCGCTATTGTGGATAAGGTTCAGGTAACGATAATAACCGATCCTGCCCAGCATGCGGAATGGTTGGAAAAGGCTCGCACAGCGTACGATTTCCGAAACAAACGCCTGGCAGACCTTACCGATGATAAAGTTGAGGAGTTCTACTCGTGCACGTTGTGCCAGTCATTTGCACCTAACCATGTCTGCGTGGTCAGTCCGCAACGATTGGGCCTGTGTGGAGCCTATAACTGGCTGGATTGTAAGGCATCCTTCAGCATCAATCCGACTGGACCGAACCAGCCCATCAAATTGGGCAGGATTGTCGATCCAGTCAAAGGGTACTGGGAAGGCATCAACGATTACGCCAAAGTCGGTTCTCATGGGGTTGTCCAGGAAGTAACCATGTATTCCATTATGGAAAACCCGATGACGGCTTGTGGCTGCTTCGAGTGCATCGTAATGCTCATCCCAGAGGCCAATGGCGTTATGGTTGTCTCCCGCGAGGATACCAGTATGACGCCGGCCGGTATGACCTTCAGTACACTGGCTGGTGTTGCGGGTGGTGGCTTGCAAACCCCGGGCGTGATGGGCGTGGGCAAGTTCTACCTGCTCAGCCCGAAGTTCATCTCTGCTGACGGTGGGTTCAAGCGGATTGTTTGGATGAGCAGTGTCCTCAAGGAGAGCATGGCGGAAGAGTTCAAGGCGGTGGCTGAACGTGAAGGCGATCCGGATCTATTGAATAAGATCGCTGATGAGCGGAATGTCACAACCGTTGATCAGTTACTGGCCTGGCTGGAGGAACACAGCCACCCGGCGCTGACAATGGATCCGATGTTCTAAGTTTAACAGGGACTAGGGATGTTATGCTAGTCCCTGTTAAACCCTTTCAGGGAAGTATGGTTGAAACACAATACGTTCGTGATTTAATGACTGTGGGGGTTCCTACTTGTAAGCGAGATACCCCCGTGGTGGAGATCGCTCGTTTTTTGGTAGACAATAATGTTGAAGGGATGTGTGTGCTGGATGATGATGGGAACGGTATCGGCTTGGTAGGAGTGGATCAGTTAGTGAAGGCCTATGTACGTAAGGAGATCCAGGAGTTGGTTGCTGAGGATGTTATGCGGGAAGGGATGCCAACCTTGCCGGCAGATATTCCCCTCAAATTGGCAGCTGAGTTCATGCGGGATCAAAATACAAGGATCGCATACTCGATTCATAATTCGGCTGGCACGATCTATCCTGCGGCATACATTACTTTTCGACACCTTGTACGATATCTTGCTGCTGAAAGCGATGAAGAACTGAAAGATCTGGGAATTCAGGCTCAAAGAGAATTGCCAGTGGAAGCATTTATCAAGCGGCGTGATTCCGCAAAGAAACGAAATTTAACCAATCGTTCATAAAAAAAAGGAGGAGCAAGTATATGCCTGTCGAAATTCCGAAGGACAAATGGCCTGGAAAAATCCGGGCGGTCACCCTTGGAGCAATAGCTGCTGAGGGGGGGACACGCGTAAAAACGGTTACGGTCGGCGGTCAGGCCTCATTACCGTTTATGCATTTTGAAACCCTCATGCCCAACAAGCCAGTTATCGCCATCGAAGTAAAGGACCGTAAGCCAGATGATTGGTCCAAGCTTCTCGAGGAGGCCTGGGGAGATGCCTTGAATGACCCGGGCGCCTGGGCAAAAGCCGCGGAGGTTGCCGGGGCGGATATCATAATGCTGGCGTTGAGTGTCACTGGAGCAGATGGAAAGCCTACAACTCCGGAAGTTGCGGTGGCAGCGGTCAAGGCCATTCTTGGGGCAACCGGCCTGCCCGTGATTGTCAATGGCCCTGGCCAGGTTGACCTGGATAACGAGTTGCTCGTTCCGGTTTCAGAGGCGACCAAGGGTGAGCGTATCGTTCTGGGTGTCTGTGAAGACAAGAACTACCGCACGATTGTCGCTACGGCCATGGCGAATGGGCATCTGGTCACCGCGCGCGCCCCAATGGATGTCAACCTGTCCAAGCAGTTGAACATCCTGATCAGCGATATGGGCATGCCGGCGGACCGTATCATCATGGATCCAACCACCGGGGCACTGGGTTACGGCATTGAGTATGGTTTCTCTGTAATGGAGCGTTTGCGCCTGGCAGCCCTCCAGGGTGATGCCATGACACAACAGCCCATGATCGTCACGCCCGGTTTCGAGGCTTGGAAAACCAAAGAGTCCAAAGTTGGCGAGGGTGTACCAGCCAGTTGGGGCGACTGGAAGGAGCGCGCCATCAACTGGGAAACCTTGACGGCCATAACGCTCGTCGAGTCAGGAGCCGATATCCTTGTTCTCCGCCATCCGGAAAGCGTCAAGCGCGTCAAGGCGGCCATTGAAGAGTTGGTGACGGTGTAGGAGGCAGCCATGGCACTCACTGGTATTCAAATCTACAAGTTATTACCCCAAACCAACTGCAAGGAATGTGGGTTTCCCACGTGCCTGGCATTTGCCATGAAACTGGCTGCCAAGCAGGCCGAGTTGACCGCCTGCCCCTATGTGACAGATAACTCGAAGAAACAGTTGGAAGAATCTTCTGCACCCCCCATTCGCCTGGTGACACTGAAAGCTGCTGGTGGCGAGGTCAAAGCCGGTAATGAGACGGTGCTCTTCCGCCACGAGAAGACCTTCTATAATCGCCCGGGTATTTTTGTGCAGGTCAAGGCGAGCGAAGGCGCGGATGCCATCAAGGCGAAGGTCTCGGCTGCTGATGCCTATTCCGTCAATTATGTCGGAATCGATTTGGCCGTCGATGGGTATGCCGTGATTGCGGATGGCGGCGATTTTGGCGCGGCTGTACAGGCTGTACGTGCCGTCAGCAAACGCCCTCTGATCTTGAGCGGCAAGAGCGCTGCGGACCTCGATCCGGTTTTGGCCATCCTGGCCGGTGAAAAACCGATGATCCACGGCGCGGATGCCACGAACTGGGATGCAATGGCTGATTTGGCCAAAAAAGCTGGCGCATCCCTGGCCCTGGTGGGTGACAATTTGGAAGCCTTGGCGGATCTGACAGAGAAGATCAAGGGAAAGGGTGTCGAAGAGATTGCCCTGGATTTCAAAGCGCCTGGAATGAGCCAGCATCTGGCCCTTTCTACCCAGGTGCGCCGCCTAGCCTTGAAGAATTTCCGTGCCTTGGGTTTCCCGATCATCTCATTTGCGGATGGCGATAACGGGCGCGATGCAGTTTTTGCTGCGCATGCAATTGCCAAGTATAGTGGTTTCATTGTTTTGCCGCGCTTTGCGCCAGAACTGCTCTATCCGTTGCTGGTTTTGCGACAAAACATCTACACCGATCCGCAAAAACCCATCCAGGTGCAGCCAGGTATCTATGAGATCAATCATCCCACAGCCGAAAGCCCGGTTCTGGTTACCACGAACTTCAGCATCACCTACTTCAGCGTTGCCAATGAAGTGGAGGGATCCGGCCAGCCAGCCTGGCTGGTGGTGTGCGATGCAGAAGGAATGTCCGTTTTGACGGCCTGGGCAGCTGGAAAGTTCGATGCCGAACGGATCGCCAAATCGATCAAGGAATTCGATGTAGCCAGCAAGGTGTCGAAGAGGCGTGTCGTATTGCCAGGCCATGTGGCCGTTCTTTCCGGTGAATTGGAGGCTGAACTGCCCGATTGGGAGATCAAAGTTGGCCCACGTGAAGCAGTGGATATCCCGTCGTTCATGAAACAGGCGCTGTAGGCGTTGGTTGAGTTGTGTAATAAGAGAGCAGGATAAAGAAACGAGGAATGCGTGACGAGTTACACTTGCTTTCGTTGCCCATTCCTCGTTACACTGTAACTGGGAATGCTTCAGGAGAATAGAACGACACCTTTAATTGTCGAACGGTTGAATGGTTGATGTCTGCATATAAAGTTACCTTCACAACTGAGGATGGCAAAGTGGCTCGGACTGAAATTCCGAGCGGCACTTTGCTGGTGGAGGCAGCGCGCCTCGCCGGTGTCGATATTGGCCAGCCATGTGGAGGTCAGGGGCGGTGCGGACGCTGTATCGTCCAGGTGATAGAGGGCAAGGTTCGCCGACGGAGTGAATTACGGTTAACCAACGAGGATGTTGCTGCCGGTTATGCCCTGGCCTGCCAGACGATTGCGGAAGGTGACCTAACCATCTCTGTTCCGAAACAGGAGACAGTTTCCCGACGGCTTACCTCCGACCGGACGGCGGCTGAAGTCAGAGTACCGGATCGATATGATTTCCATTGGTCACAAACCATCCGCAGGTATAACCTGACGCTTACTCCACCCAGTATGGATGACCAAACCGACGATTGGAGTCGATTGACAACCGCCTTGAGGATACAGGCTAACGTTCCTAGGGTCAGTGGTTCGGTGGCTTTCTTACAGAAGATTGGGGGAATATTGCGAGAGGGAGACTGGCGCGTACATGTCATCCTCGATACCGTGGCAGATGAGCCAGAAGCTCCTGCCCGCTTGATTGACCTGCGACCGGGTCATTATGAAGATAGCGACCCACTCTGGGCAGCCGCAATCGATATTGGCACAACCACCGTTTCGCTTTGGCTGGTTGACCTGGTGAATGGGCAGGTGAAGGCCCAGGTGGCAGAATATAACGGCCAGATTGTCCGTGGTGAAGATGTAATTTCGCGCATCATCTATGCCAGCAAAGATAGCGGTGGCGAGGAGTTACAGTCACGTGTCCTTGATACGATCAATGGGTTGTTGGATATTGCTTCAAAGCGGGTCAAAGCAACCCCGGCATCTATTATCAAGGCAACGGTTGTTGGGAATAGTACGATGATCCACCTGCTGTTGAAGATCCCCCCTGTAAGCATTCGGCTATCCCCATTCATTACTGCGGTGAACAACCCGCCTCCGACAACTGCGCATGAACTTGGACTTAATCTGGCTCATGATGCCACCGTGGATTGCCTGCCGGGCGTAGCCAGTTATGTGGGCGCAGATATCACAGCGGGCGTGCTGTCGAGCGGAACCGATGCCAGCGATGAAATTACGTTATTCCTCGATGTGGGTACCAATGGGGAGATCGTCCTGGGCAACCGCGATTGGCTGGTAACCTGCGCCTGTTCCGCCGGGCCAGCTTTCGAGGGCGCTGGCGTTTACAACGGCATGCGGGCGACTGATGGCGCGATCGAAGAGATTTGGATCAACAGCGAGACATTCGAGCCAGCCTATCGGGTCATTGGTGCATCGAAGCCGCGGGGGATCTGTGGGAGCGGACTGATCTCCTTGATGGCGGAGATGTTCCTGACCGGCCTCCTGGACAAGGGCGGGAATATCAACCTGAGTGCCAAGACCAACCGTGTCCGCCGGGGCGAACACGGGAGTGAATACGTGGTTGCCTGGGCTACAGAAACAGCATCGGACGAGGATATCGTGATCCGTCATGTAGATGTGGACAACCTTTTACGAGCGAAGGCGGCCATATATGCAGGCTACCATGTGCTGGCAGAGCAGGTTGGTGTGCCAATGGAATCCATCCAGAAGATGTTGGTTGGCGGCTCGTTCGGAAAATATATAAATGTTGAAAAGGCTGTTCAGATTGGCCTCCTGCCCGATATGCCATGGGAGCGATTCGAGTTCCTGGGAAATACTGCTGTAAAAGGCGCATATTACGCTTTGCTTGATCGGCAATCCCGTGAGCGTGTGCAGGCGATTGCTGAACGGATGACGTACATCGAACTATCGGCGGACAACACTTTCTATGAAGCGTTCATGTCGGCAATGTTCCTGCCGCATACCGACCTGGCGCGTTTTCCCAGTGTTACTTCGATCCTGGAAAGTAGATAGAAAAGGAGAGATCATGTTACCAGAACAAATCCGGAATTTCAGGGATATGGTGACCTTGCGGGACGGGACCGGCGTCTTGCTCCGCCCAATGGTTGCAACGGACCGCCATCACCTTGAAGAATTGTTCAATGCCATTACGGACGAGGATTTGCACTTTTTCCGGCATAATGTCAAGGACCCTGCCCTGCTTCAATCATGGTGTGATGATTTGAACTACGATCGTGTTTTGCCTTTATTGGCGTTTGTCAAGGAACGTAACGTAGGGATCGTTACATTGCACTTCTTCCAGGGTTCGAAGCGCCATGTCGGTGAAATTCGCCTCTTCCTCGCCAAAGATTACCGCAAGCGCGGACTGGGGATTAAAATGGCACGTGCCATGATCGACCTGGCTCGTAAACAAGGGTTGCGCATCCTGATCGGTGAAATTGTTGCCGATCAGCCAAAAGTTGTGCGCGCATTCGAGCAATTGGGTTTCAAAGCCCAATGTACATTGGAAGATTTCTTTATGTTCCCGGATGGAGATACGACCGATGTCGTATTTGTAATGCTTTCGCTCGTTCCGAAAGTCGATGAATTCTAAGAAAGAACCTATTCAATTCCCAAAAGGAGGAGGCTGTTATGTACATCATAGGTGAAAATATCCACATTCTCTCTGACAAGGTCAAGGAGGCCTTGAACAACAGGGACCGTGAGTTTTTCATGGATCTGGCGGTCAAGCAAGTCGAGGCCGGCGCCAACTCGGTTGATGTCAACCTTGGTCCACGCAAGAAGGATTATGCAGAAATCATACCGTGGATCTATGAAGCAATCGAGACGGTTGTCGATGTTCCGTTGTGCATCGACAGCACGAATATCGACGCCATCGAGGCTGCCCTGAAGACCATCAAAAAGGCACAGCCCATCATCAACTCGACCTCTGCCGAACCGGAGCGCCTGGAAAAACTCCCGCTGCTTGCCAAGAAATACAATGCCAAGCTGATTGCCCTGACCATGCGTACCGAGGGCATTCCAGTGGATGCGGATGCGCGCGTCAATATTGCTGTTGAGGCGTTAATCCCGCGGATGTTGGAGATTGATTTTCCGATATCCGATTTGATCATTGACCCATTGGTATTGACAGTCTCGGGTTGCCAGGAATATTGTCCGCATCTGATTGAAGCTGTTAGAACCTTGCAGTATGCCTGGGATCCTGCACCAAACATCTCGGTTGGATTATCGAATGTCTCGAATGCTGTACCGAATGAAAATCGTCCATTGATCAACCGCGTCTACCTGGCAATGCTGATGGGCGTTGGCCTGCAAATGATGATTGCCAATCCATTGGATCAACCACAGAATGATGTGATCCGCTGGATCGAAACGAAGGATCAATCCACTCCACTTAGCCGGCTCTACAACAAGATCGCCAACCGGATCGCTGCCAGCGAAGAGCCACAACGGGAAGACTTTGATTTGAGCGATCCAGAGCAGAGTGCTATCTGGAAGACGGTTCAAATCCTGCTCAATAAGGTTATTTATGCCGAGGGTTATTTAAGTCAGTGATCGATGGAAGGGTTTGTGCATCGATTGCTGGTTATGGACACCATCTAAAAAGGAGATCATATGTCAGAACAGAAAATGAACGTTGATCAGCTTCTGGCCAAGGCTACCAAACCAGCCTCGGACGCCATGAAGCTTCACCCGTTCTACCGGGGGAAGGTTGAGACTGCGCTCAAGTGCACGGTGCGCAGCTTTAACGATTTCGCCATCTGGTATACCCCTGGCGTGGCCGCTCCATGCAAGGCAATCGCTGCAGATCCCGAACTGGTGTATGAACACACCAACAAGTGGAATACCGTAATCGTGGTCAGTGATGGAACTCGCGTTCTTGGCCTTGGCGATATCGGACCGAAGGCAGGTTTACCTGTCATGGAGGGGAAAGCCCTGCTCTACAAATACCTGGGTGGGGTGGATGGTGTAGCGATCATGCTCGACACGAAAGATCCGGATGCCATCATCAACACCGTATTGATGTTACAGCCTGGCTTTGGCGGCGTGAATCTGGAAGATATTTCAAACCCGAAATGCTTCTATATCCTGGATACATTGCGGGAAAAAGCCGAGATACCGGTTTGGCACGACGATCAGCAGGGTACTGCCACGGTCACTCTGGCTGGCCTAATCAATGCACTCAAAGTTGTCAATAAAAAGTTAAGCGAAGTCAAGATCACCTTTATAGGTACTGGTGCATCGAACGTAGCTATTTCGCGTCTGGTATTCAACTGGGGCGCAGATCCAGCCAAGTGCACCATGGTGGACAGCAAGGGCATCCTCGGCAAACATCGCAAGGATATCGAGATGCGAAAGGCCGAGTATGTCGATAAATGGAAATTGTGCAATATCACCAATGCCGAAGGCCGCGAAGGAGATATCCCCGAAGCCATGAAGGGCGCAGATGTGGTCATTGCCTTGTCCAAGTCTGGCCCGGGTGTAATCCAGCCGGAATGGATCAAGGCCATGAATAAGGATTCCATTGTTTTTGCCTGTGCCAATCCGGTACCTGAAATCTGGCCGTGGGAGGCTAAAGAAGCGGGTGCGGCCATCGTTGCCACTGGACGTTCTGACTTCCCGAACCAGGTTAATAACTCACTAGGCTTTCCCGGCATCTTTCGTGGAACATTGGATGTACGTGCGCGTACGATCACGGACGAGATGTGCTTTGCTGCTGCCCAGGCAATGGCGGACCATGTTGGCGACAAACTGGATGATGAACACATCCTGCCAAATATGGATGATTGGGAAGTATTCCCGCGCGAGGCAGCCGCCGTGGCAATGAAAGCAATTGAACAGGGACTGGCTCGTATCCCTATGACTTATGAGCAAGAATTTGAGAATGCTACCAGGATCATCAAGCGATCCCGCGATTTGACCAAGATGATGATGGAAAAGGGTTTCATCCCTGCTCCACCGGAAGATGATACACAGCACGATATTGACATCGAAACGGTGAAAGCGGGCTTGGAGTCATAAACCCAGGCATTCGAACCGATACCTCGTTCTTCAAGGATAAGGAGAGCTTATGTATGACCTAATTGTGATCGGCGGTGGGCCGGCTGGCCTGACTTCAGCCATTTATGCAATCCGCAAGCGCTTGAATGTTCTATTGCTGAGCAAGGATCTCGGCGGAAAAACCAATTATCACCTGGCATTACCTTGGATACAGGATTACCAAGTTATTCGCGGCCTGGAAGTAATCAATAAATTCCGCAGCGAGTTGGAATACCTGGATTTTGCCCGCAAGATGGAAAGCGTCGAAAAAGTAACGAAAATCGATGACCATTTTGTGGTGGAAACCAAGAACGGTGAAAAATTGGAGGCCAAAGCAATCATCGTCGCGACTGGAGCAAGACAGGTGCGGATGGATGTGCCAGGGGAGAAAGAGTACACCATGAAAGGGTTGTGCTATTCCGCCCTCTCGTATGGCCCGCTGTGCATCGATCGGACGACGATTGTCATTGGCGATGATGATCTTGCCGTGCGATCAGCTGGCGAGGTATCTACTGTCGCCAAACAGGTGTATGTTGTTTGCGAGACCGGGAAAGCCCTCGATACCCCATTGGGAAAGAAGTTGCAATCTGCCAAGAATGTAACCATTCTGAAGGGTTATGAGGTGCTGGAGGTCAAGGGTGATGAATATGCACGTAGCATTGTTTTAAAAGGTCCTGATGGCGCAACCCGGGAGATCGAAGCCGATACCATGTTTGTAGAGCAGGCGCTCACGCCAATGTCGCAAATGGTAGCTGGCTTGGTCAAGCTGGATGATCGAGGGCGGATCATAGTAGATTGTGCCAACCGAACCAATGTGCCCGGTATTTTTGCTGCCGGAGATGTCACCAACACATATGCCGAGCAGGTTCTCGTAGCTGTTGGAGAAGGCGCCAAGGCTGCGCTCAGTGCGTACGAATATCTATTGCCAGAGTTATAACATCCAGAAAGTGGGTGGATTCTGATTTATCCACCTTACTATTTTTTACGGAGGTGTCTATGCCTGTATTTACTCCAAGTCGCCGATGGCAGCCGCCTTTCATGGCCTTCAAGCGGGAAAAATTCAGCCGCCGTCTCCTTGCTTCGATTGAGAAGGTGGTAAAGGGACCGCTATTTGGCTGCCGAATGTGTGGGAACTGCCTGTTGCAGGAAACTGCTTTTATCTGTCCAATGGAGTGCCCAAAAGGTATTCGGAATGGACCCTGCGGTGGCTCAACCCAGGAAAAATGCTATGTCGATGAGACACGTCCATGCATGTGGTACCAGATTTATGATCGTGCCTTCCGCATGGGTCGCCAGGAGATGCTGTTGGAAGTTCTCCCGCCACTCGATTGGGACAAAGCTGGTACGGAAACTTGGGGGGATGTTGCCCGGCAGGTTAAGAAAGTGGGTACTGGTAAGGTTGTGAAGGGTCTGCTCAACGGGGATGCCGCAACCCGTACCACTACCTGGGATATGATCTTCCGGCCGGTGCGCCAACCTGAGTGGTGGCAAGGTGATGCAGAATATCACCCGCCGAAGTATGAAGAGCCTGTATCTGAGTTGGAAAGGCGCCTTAAAGCCGGTGAATTCGTTGTTACATCAGAAGTTGCCCCACCAATGACGGTCTCCACGAACAAGCTATGCTCCAATATTGAAGTTGTAAAGCCTTATGCAGTGGCCATCAACTTCACGGATTGTCCTTCGGCGACCCCGCGCATGTCATCCTGGGCTTGTTCGACGATGGCAATCCAGAATGGCGCCGAACCAGTTATGCAGATTGCCGCCCGTGACCGGACGAGGATCGGGTTGCAGGCGGAGGTGTTGGGGGCAAATGCCCTGGGCGTACGGAATATTCTGTGCTTGTCCGGTGACAGCATGAGTATGGCTCCTGATCCGCGCGGGCGGATGGATATCGTTGACCTGGATTCGATCCAGATGTTATGGATCCTGCGCCGCATGCGCGACGAAGGGAAATACCTCGATGGACGTAATATAAAATTCCCGCCAAAGTACTTCCTGGGTGCAGCCGGGTCTCCCTTTGCATCCGAGCCACGCTTCCAGGCCATCCGTGAACACAAAAAGGTTAATGCGGGGGCGCAGTTCTTCCAAACCAACCTGGTTTATGATGCCGATGGATTGGATATCTGGTTGAACGAACTTGCCAAGCGCAATATCCTGGATAAGGTATATATTTTGATTGGCGTTACACCGCTCAAGAGCTTTAAGGTGGCGAAGTACATGAATGAGGAAGTGCCTGGTGTGAGCATACCTGATTCCTTGATGAAGCGTATGGAGGCTGCTGAGGCCGCTGGAAATGCAGAGGAAGAAGGCGTTCAGATTGCATTGGAATTGATGGAAAAGATCAAAACAAAGCAGGGAGTGAACGGTTTCCACCTGATGGCGGTCGGTTGGGAAGAGATTGTCCCGCGCATTGTAACGGAAGCGGGCTTGCTTCCCAAGGATTTCGTTCCGCCAGCCAAGGTCGAAAAGGCGTCCGTCAAAGCTTAGTCGGTTCCCATGACAGGCCTGCAGACAGATGCAGGCCTGTCGGTAGTTTATTGATATGCCTTCCTTGCGCAAGATCGTTTTCGATCGCACTGGCTATAACTTGGGGAAATGCCAGAGTTGCCTGTTCTGCGACAAAGTTTCGATTCCTGGTATGGATATCTCGCTTTCTACGCTGGTGCAGATGGTTCTCTTCAACGATGATGAGGTTCTCACAACGCACATCCTGTGGTCGGATGGTGTGCTTGAGATCGCATCAGGCTTGTGCTGTAATGGTTTCGATCTATCGGAAGTCATCCTGGCATTACGCCAGGAGGCGCGTGCGCGGGGATTATCGACTCAAGCATGACCCATTCCGGATGGAAAAGGGTAGCTCTTGTGTATAGCCAGCAGGTATAATGCTGGCATCCATGTATTTAGGAATGTGAGGTCTCGATGAATACGCTTCCTTCCCGGCCTGTATCCGGTCAATCTTCGTTCGACCCTGCGCATGATGTCTATCGTTACGCGCCTCGCGCCCTCCAGGCGATTTTCGCGCCGCGCAATGTGGCGGTCATCGGTGCTACAGAAAAGCCTGGCAGTGTTGGGCGGACGATCCTGTGGAATCTGATCAGCAGCCCATTCGGGGGTGCGGTTTTCCCGGTCAACCCAAAGCGTCAAAATGTATTGGGGATCAAGGCTTATCCCGGCATCCGCGAAATACCGGACCCGATTGACCTGGCGGTCATCGTCACGCCGGCCCCAACCGTTCCGGACATTGTGGGTGATTGCGTCGAGATCGGCGCGAAAGGTGCGATCATCATCTCTGCCGGTTTCAAGGAAGTTGGGCCCGAAGGGGCAGCACTGGAGAACCAGATCCTGGAACGCGCCCGCAAGGGACAGATGCGTATCATCGGCCCCAACTGCCTGGGGGTGATGAATCCGTTGACGGGCCTGAACGCCACTTTCGCCAACGCCATGGCAAACCAGGGGAATGTGGCTTTCATCAGCCAATCGGGAGCGTTGTGCACGGCTGTGTTGGATTGGTCGTTCCGCGAGCATGTCGGGTTCTCTTCCTTCGTTTCAATTGGTTCGATGCTGGATGTGGGGTGGGGGGATCTCATCTACTTCCTGGGTGATGATCCGCATACGCAATCCATTGTCATTTACATGGAGACAGTCGGCGATGCGCGCGCCTTTATGTCCGCGGCGCGGGAAGTGGCGCTGACCAAGCCGATCATCGTCATCAAGCCTGGACGCACCGAGGACGCGGCGCGGGCGGCTGCCTCCCATACCGGTTCCCTGACCGGTTCGGATGATGTGCTGGAAGCTGCCTTTCGCCGGGCGGGTGTGCTGCGGATCAACTCGATCAGCGAGGTTTTCTCCATCGCCGAAGTACTGGCCAAGCAGCCGCTCCCCAAAGGCCCGCGGCTGACACTGTTGACGAATGCCGGCGGCCCCGGCGTTTTGGCAACCGATGCCTTGATCAGCCGGGGAGGCCAACTGGCGCAGGTATCTGCTGAGACCGAAAAAGCCCTCAACGCGATCCTGCCTCCGCAGTGGAGCCACAACAATCCGATCGATATCCTGGGCGATGCAAGCCCTGAGCGGTACGCCCAATCATTGGAAATTGCCGTTCAGGATGCGAACAGTGACGGCTTGCTTGTCATCCTGACGCCGCAAGCCATGACCGAACCAACCGAAACCGCGGAGGCGTTGAAAGATTTTGGCCGCAAGTATGAGAAGCCAATCCTGGCATCCTGGATGGGCGGCCGCGATGTGGATGCGGGCGTGAGCATCCTGAGCCGGGCAGATATCCCCACCTTTGACTATCCGGATGAAGCCGCAGAAGCTTTTGTGTACATGTGGCAGTACAGCGACAACCTGCGCGCCTTGTATGAGACCCCAGCCTTTCCAGAGGGTGATGGGCTGGACACGCAACGAGACAAGGCGAAAGGGATATTGGAAAAAGTCCGCAAATCCGGGCGCACATTGCTCACAGAAGCAGAGTCGAAAGAATTGCTGGTTTGTTACGGGATCCCGACCGTGCCGACGTTTATTGCCACTGATGTGGATGAGGCCGTTCGATTTGCTGATGAGATCGCCTACCCGGTTGTGCTCAAGTTGCATTCCGAAACCATCACCCATAAAACCGATGTTGGGGGGATCCGGCTCAACCTCAAGGATCAGGCTGCGGTCCGGGATGCTTACGAGGCGATACGGGCATCCGTAACGGAGAAGGCCGGCAGCGAGCATTTCCTCGGCGTTACCGTTCAGCCGATGGTATCGCTGGATGGCTATGAGTTGATCCTCGGTTCCAGCATCGATCCGCAATTTGGGCCAGTGCTGCTCTTCGGCGCAGGGGGACAACTGGTCGAGGTGTTCAAGGATAGTTCATTGGGGTTGCCCCCACTCAATACAACCCTGGCCCGGCGAATGATCGAGCGGACGAAGATCTACCATGCCCTGAAGGGTGTGCGCGGCCGCCCGCCTGTGGATATGGATTTACTCGAGAAATTGCTGGTCCGTTTCAGCCAATTGGTGGCAGAACTCTGTTGCATCAAGGAACTGGATATTAATCCATTGTTGGCTTCACACAACGGCTTGCTGGCATTGGATGCGCGCGTGGTATTGTACGGCCCGGATATGGACCCTGATGACCTGCCGAAGATCGCCATCCGTCCCTACCCGGTGCAATATGCCTCGCCATGGAAACTGAAGGATGGCCGGGATGTATTGATCCGCCCCATCCGATCCGAGGACGAGCACATGGCCATCCGTTTCCACCAGACCCTCTCGGACCAAACCGTCCACATGCGTTTCTCGTCGCCGATCATGTACAGCCAGCGAGTCACCCATGAACGGCTGGCGCGCATTTGCCACAATGATTATGACCGCGAGATCGCCCTGGTGGTGGAAGGGCGGGATGAGCATGGGGAGAAACAGATCTGGGCAATCGGACGACTGAGCAAGCTGCATGGGCACAGCGATGAGGGACGTGTCACGATGCTGGTCAGTGACCAGTTCCAGGGTCAAGGGATTGGCACCGAGTTGCTGCATCGGTTCATCCAGGTTGGTCGCGAGGAGCATATCAAACGCATCCTGGCCACCATGGCGGCCGATAACGGCGCGATCCGCAAGATATTCGAGCGCGCTGGCGCAAGTGTTTATCCGGGTGCTGAATCGGGCACCATCGAAGCTGTTCTGGAGTTGTAGGTATATGGCCGATACAAGACAAGCCGAACAGTTGGCAACCCGGGTCGAACAGTTGCGGGTGGAACTGCGGGATTTCAATCTGCAGGATCTTGCAAGGCGCAGTGGTGCTGAGTTGATCGAACAAGCCGGTGGATCAGGGTTGCGCCTGAATCTTTTGGGTCGGGTTGTGAGCGTAACCCTGCCGGGGTTCCTGGTTAAAGATCATCAAAACGGCGAATCCCTGCCTGTTGTGACCCAAGCGCTGGTGTTATATTACCTGGTTACAGCAGATGGCACCCCACTCGAAGGACGCTGGGTTTCCTTTGCGGACTTGCCGGATGGTCGTTTCTACAACCAGGCATTCCAGGGATACACGGGTGTCGAAGTAGCTCGTCATTTTGGGGATGATCTGCAAGCCTTTGAAAATGCAGCCCGGAAACTCGGCGGACAGAAGGTTTTCTATGGCGATGCGGCTTTTGCTTTCCAGGCATTGCCGCGTGTGAATCTGGCACTCGTTTATCACCAGGGGGATGATGATTTCCCGGCCTCCTGCCAGGTTCTGTTCGATGCGTCCACCAGCCACTACCTGCCGATTGATGTATCTGCCATCCTGGGAAGCATGCTGGCGCGGGCGATCAGGCGGGTGGAAACTACTTAGCGCGAGTGGGCAACATGAAGGAAGCCTATTTTACGCCCGCAACCATCCATTCCAAAGCGCGGGAAATGTTATGTGAAGTTCAGGGTCTGCGGGAACAACATGCCAATATCACCTTTGATGCCCGCAATGCGGCAGTGCTGGTATTGGATGTGCAGGAGTTCTTCCTGGCGGCGGGATCGCACGCTTACATCCCAGCCGCGCCAGCAATCATCCCGGGGATAAAGAAGTTGGTCAGGGCTTTCAAGCACGTGATGAATAGGCCGGTAATTTTTACTCGTCATGTGAACACTGCTCCAGATGCCGGGATGATGGCAGTCTGGTGGAAGGATTTGGTTTCACCGGATTCGACGCTATCCAGTATATCTGGAACGCTGGATACAACCGGCTGCCAGATTTTCGAGAAGCATCAATATGATGCATTTTTTGGGACAGAACTTGAGCCGTATTTGCGGAACATGGGGATTGGGCAAGTCATCGTGACGGGCGTTATGACTCATCTCTGCTGTGAAACAACGGCGCGCTCGGCATTCATACGCGGCTTCGAGGTTTTGTTTGCCGTCGATGGCACTGCAACCTACAACGCGGATTTCCACCGCGCCAGCCTGCGCAACCTGTCACACGGTTTTGCCTTGCCGGTGCTGGTGGATGAGATCCTGGAAGGCTTGCGGGCATGAAACACGATATCGTGATCATCGGCGCGGGGCCAGCCGGCATGACTGCCGCCATCCAGTTGAAGCGTTACGGCCTCGATCCGATCCTGCTGGAAAGGGATCGCCCGGGCGGGTTGTTGCGGAATGCCAACCTGGTCGAGAATTATCCCGGCTTCCCTGACGGCATACCAGGCCCGGAATTGGTGACTCTATTCGAGGAACAGTTGCGCCGGGTGGGTGCAGTTGTAACGTATGGTGAAGTTGTCAGCTTGGATTTTGGTGAAAGTGAATTCCTTGTTCGAACGAGGGATACAGAATACTGTGCAGCCTATGTTGTGGTGGCCGCAGGCACAAAGCCCAGGCCATTTCCCATCGAAATCCCGCCCTCGGTACGGGAGCGGGTTTTCAGTGAAATTTGGCCTTTGCTGCATGTTCGCGGAAAGCGGGTTGCCATTGTCGGCGCGGGAGATGCTGCCTTCGATTACGCCCTGAACCTCGCCAGCCGGGAGAACACCGTCACCATCCTGAACCGCGGCATTGAAATATCTTGCCTGCCTTTGCTTCGCGAACGCGTAGGAAAAATCCCGCTGATCTCCTACCAGGAACACACTACAATCCTGAGCCTTGAACCCGACATGCAACTCAATCTCTTACGATTGACCACTAACCACTGTTCACTATTCACTGATTACCTGCTCTTTGCCATCGGTCGCCAACCAGCGATGGATTTCCTGACAGAACGTGTCAAAATACAGGAACAAAGATTGGTCGAAGATGGTAAACTTAACTTCGTTGGAGATGTACACAATGGCCTGTATCGCCAGACGGCAATTGCTGCCGGGGATGGGCTGCGGGCTGCCAT
>JBFYSM010000045.1:0-3086 GCA_041301605.1 Chloroflexota bacterium
TCGAGTATGTCACCGATGCGGCAATCAATGGGGAAGGCTTCCTGCTGGATGATGTTTCGATCCCGGAAGTGGCTTACTTCTCGGATTTCGAGCAGGATGATGGCGGATGGGAAGCATCCGGGTTCGCGCGGGTCGAGAATTCCCTGCCCCAGACCTTCCGCCTGGCGCTGCTCACCCGGACCGGCGACGGGTTCACTGTCGACATGATTCCTCTCACTCCCGACCAAACCGCTGAGATCGCCATCCACATGAGCGATGATGTCCAAGAGGTTGTGCTGGTTGTAACAGGAACAACCCGCTTCACCCGCCAACCGGCGAGTTACGAAATCGAGATCCGATAACCCAATAAGGCAGGTTTTGTCAGGCCGCACGTTTTGTAGCCAGCCGTGAGCGCAAGAGAGCACTCACTAATCGAATAATCGGAGGCAACATGAATACCCCTCATTCCCAGATCCTTTCCATGGCCGGCCTGGTGGATTACCAGGAAGGTTCGATCGTCAGCCGGGTGATCCTCAAAGGTGAGACCGGCAACGTGACCCTGTTCGCCTTCGACCAGGGCCAGGAACTGAGCGAGCATACCACCCCATTCGATGCATTGGTGCACGTGGTGGAAGGCGAGGCCGAGATCACGATTTCCGGCCAGCCATATGCCCTCAAGACCGGCGATGCCATCCTCATGCCGGCGGAACAGCCGCATGCCGTCAGGGCCACCCGGCGCTTCAAGATGCTGTTGACGATGATCAGGGCATAAGTAAACCTAGAAACCCGTTTTCTTGGAGAAAATTGTGTCAGACATTCAGAACCGCATCAAACGCTTCAAAAATGAGTCTCACTAAACAGGCAGGTAACTACAGATTGCCTGATGAGAAAAGATGGGAAATCTTCAATTATCAAAACCAGATGTCAGGAGTTAGGTTTTGAATTCATTTGCAAAGATTCGTTTCGTGCTGCTGATCTACGTGCTGCTGGTGATCCTGGCATCCCTGCTGCCCAGCGGCGGGATTTCGGTTGGGAACAGCGATAAGGTCGGGCATTTCTTCGCCTATGCCGGGATGGCGATCCTGGCCCTGCTCAGCTTCGAAGGCAAGTCCGCCCGTCTGGCGGCGCTCCTGGGTGCAGTCGGGTTGGGCACGCTCCTGGAGTGGGGGCAATCTTTCGTCCCCGGCCGCGACATGTCTTTGGCCGATGGAATAACGAATGCGCTCGGTGTGCTTGTGGGGGCCTTGTTCTTCCGTTTCTACGGACACATCCTGCTCGACTGAATCAGGTCACATCAGACAAGGTTATAATTTCAGATGTGGGTTTTCTTCGAGAACCCCATCCCTGCGCAGGAGGCAAATATGGATGTCAACTCTAAAACCATGATCCGGGCCGTTATTGGCTTTGTGCTCTATCTCTTTCTCAACCCGGTTGTCTTGTTCATGGCCGCCGGTACAACAGACTGGCTGATGGCCTGGGTTTACGTTGGCCTGCTGCTGGCAGCGACATTCCTCAGCCGCCTGATCGCTCTCAAGAAACATCCTGACATGCTGAAAGAGCGCGCCCGTTTCACCGAAGCGGAGGGGATGAAACCCTGGGACCGCTTCCTATCCATGTTTGTCGGCCTGCTTGGTCCGCTGCTGGCCGCCCTGGTTGCCGGGCTGGACCATAATTTCGGGTGGGGAATTGCCGTTTCGGGAACGGTCCAGGTTATTGCCGCCATCATCCTGGCCGGGGGCTTTGCGATCAGCGTGTGGGCCATGGCGGTCAACAAGTTCTTTTCGTCTGTGGTGCGCATCCAAAAGGAACGGCAGCACAGCGTGGTGACCGGCGGACCTTATCGCCTGGTGCGCCATCCATCCTACGCGGGGGCGATCTGGTCCTACCTGGCCTTACCGTTCATGCTGGATGCGCTCTGGGCGTTAATCCCGGCTGCGCTGTTGACCATCGTGCTCATCGTCCGCACGGCGCTGGAAGACCGCACCCTGCGCCAGGAACTACCTGGCTACGAGGAGTATGCGCAGAGGACGCGCTACCGGTTGTTCCCGGGTATTTGGTGAATAGGAGGAGATCGATATGTTACCAGGATCTCAAAACGATAGAATCACCGCCCAACAATCCACGCAACAGGCACAGGTTCATTTTGGGGATGCCTTTGCGAATTACCCCGTGGAAACCAAAGGCTTTGGCCTTGAAATGTACTTCAACAACTACGCCCTCGTGCAGCGAATGGGGGATTGCCTGATCCGGTTCGTTTGTGACCGCGAAGAGATCTACCTGGAGATTGCAGAACGCTCCGCACCGGAAATGTACCGGCAGCCTCGCAAGCCGAACCTGTGGTTCGATGCCAGTGTGATCAGTGCATATCTCGAAAAAACAACAGCCTTTTCCTGGTTCTACGATTATGCAGGCATCCCCTCCGATGCACCGGACAGGACAGAACGCCAGCTTGCCTGGATCGCCCGCAAAATGCATACCTGCTGGGCGGATGTGCAGTACCTGTTCGGCGCTGTAAGATTTGACCAGGAAAAAGACAGGCTGATGGAATTCCGGGAAACGCATGCCAGGGCTTCCTGGCAATCACTGGGTTGGAGGAATGACCCCCGTAAAGGCAATATGATCGTTCTCGGCCATTTCCCCGAGTTCATGGATAGGGCCAGGGAGACCGGCGCAAAATTCCTGGGGATCGCCCCCCAGGTTTGGGGCACCCTGCAACGGGATGAACTGCGCTGGGCGGTGACGAAGCAATTCCTCGATTCTGCCTGGAAGGCGAAAAGCGCCTTTATCCTGGCTACGGAAGTGCGGTCTCCCACATCGTACTTTGCCAGGGAATTGCAGTATCTGGTTTCGTTGGGAAAATCCGCATAACATTGCACGAAAGTATTCTTATCTTGTTGCGCAGGTTGTAATATCTCATAAATGAGGATGTGCGGGCGGTGGAGCCGCCCGCACATCCCCCAACTTTTTCCTCTTCACGGGGATTCACAAAGAGCCTTTATAATTATATCGTTGAGGTGAATGATGTCCATACACTTGGATTGGTTACAAAACGAAATCCAGGCATTGAAAGATGCCGGTCTCTACAACACGATCAGGACGATCAGTTC
>JBFYSM010000072.1:0-2663 GCA_041301605.1 Chloroflexota bacterium
GTGGGACATCCGGCAGGATATTGTGGATCGTGTTGAACACAAACCCGCCGCCCGGAGACAGGATCTCGATGTTGCGGCGCACGTGATCCTTGACCTGTTCCGGCGTTCCCCGGTTCAACACAGACCTCGTATCTGCTCCCGCGCCCCAGAAGGTTACCTCTGCCCCGAACTCCTTCTTCAACCGCTCCGGCTCCATATCGCGGGCATTGGTCTGAACCGGGTTGAGAACCTCGAACCCGGCTTCGATCAGGTCGGGGATCAGTTTGTAGATCGAACCGCACGAGTGCAGGAAAGTGTGCATTTTGCTGTGCGTATGGATGTAATCGCACAGGATCGTATGGCGCGGCTTGAACAACTTGCGATAGGTCTCTGGCCCCATCAGCGGACCGGTGTTCATGCCGAGGTCGTCACCCAGGCGGACAATGTCCACTACATCGCCAACCGCCCGGCAGACCTTTTCCAGCGAAGCCAGATGGCGGACCATGAGCGCGTCGAGGAAGCGCTCCACTTCGGCAGGGGCGCGTTTCAGGTCCATGATGAAGTTGTCGAGGCGGCGGACGAACGTCCCCCATTCGAAGAGGTTGCATCCGGCTGAAAGGACGATGGCGCGGTCGCTTGTCGCACGCAAGTTCAGTGCTTTGGCGCGTAACTGCTCCCAGAAATCATCCTCCCCGGCATGGTCCCAGGGACTGTGCGCCAGCGCCGCCCAGTGGATCTTACCCATCGCCTCGTCCAGGTTGGCTTCGTATTTCTCCGGGTAACCATCGATGAACGGGTAAACGGTCTGATCGTAAGAGAAGGTTGCCGCAGGCATGATCGCGATGGGTTCTTCTCCCTCACCCCTATCCCCTCTCCCAGCGGGAGAGGGAACCGGCTTGTAGGCCAGGAACGAACCATCCTCCTGCTTGCGCGGCCGGAACCAGACCGGCTGCTGGGCGGTGCCGCCGTTGGGCAGGGTGTAATCGTACCAATCTTCATCCCGCGTGTTGAAGGTGCGCCCAAGATCGACTGTGTCGATGCGGAAGTAATCCAGCACTTCATCGGACGGCTGAGCCACCTGCTGGACCACGTCATAGACCCAGTTGCGCTTATCCCTCAGCGGCAGGTGCTTGAGCAGGTTGTCGTAAGCGATGGCGGAGATGCCCGAACTGGGCGTTGCGCCGAGGTCAACGGGTACGCCATCCGGTTCGGTGTGGGCAATGGCGGAAAGGACACGTTCGCGAGAGTTCATAAAAAGATTCCTGGTTTGGAAAAACAATAATCAACTGATGTTTGTAATTGCAAGCGAGCGTTGGTCGAGTAGTACGAAGCACGTACACTTGCACCGCACTGCGTTTGGTGCAGTGCAGGTGTCGAGACCAAGCGAGCAGAGCAATTTCCAACCTTGTTGAAAAGTTATGCCAGGTGATCTCGATATGGCGGCGTTGGTCGAGTAGTTCGAAGGATGTATCGAGACCCGCCACCTGCTCGACCACCTTTGCAATTATTCCGTGTGGAAGAACTCTTCCATGCCGGCCCACCACTCACCGGGCTTGCGCGTCTCCAGCGGCTCCTGGCAGGGATCGGTCAACTTCCACCATTCCTGCGTTTTCGGGTCAGCGGCCATCTTCTTCATATCGGCATCGAAGTCATCGCCGGTGTACTCGAAGTGGCTGAACAGGAATCCGTCCTTGTAATAGATGGTGTAATTGCGGATGTTGCACTCGCGGATCATCTTGAGCACTTCCGGCCAGGGATTGGCGTGCAGTGCCTTGTATTCTTCCAGTTTTTCGGGCTTGAGTTTGATGACACTTCCGTAACGTTGCATAATTATCTCCTGTTCTCATCGCTGACCACACTCAACACGGTGAGCGCCGAGGCCAGCGCACCGCTTACGCCAGTGAAGAATGTCTTCAGGAAAGCATAAGCCCAGTTGCCCATTCCTGCCGGGCTGACGAGATAGACCAATCCGCTCAGGATGCCGCCCCAAACGATCGTGCAAACGGCACCAACGAGCAGCCCGCGCAAGATCGGGGCCTTCGGCAGTCGCAACCCGCGGCGTGTGGATGGGTGAAGGGCAAGGTTGCCTTTTTTGTATTCGTTGCGCGCCGAACCGACCATGATCCACGAAGTCAGGAAGGCGATCACGAACACTGTGATCAGGATATCCTTCGCGACCTCGTTGTAGGAGAAACGTTCGTAGAAACTGTACGCGCAGAAGGCGATCGCACCGTTGAGCACCGCGTTGATGATGAAACTGGCCGTAGCCTGATCTTTGATGTATTTCTTCGGTTCGACCGTGGTCGGGATCGGCTCATTGTATTCGCTCCAGCCCTTTTCGGCGGGATCGATCTCGACCGCCAGGACGGATACGTCCGGATCGGGACCCTGGGCGGGCAGCGCGATCTCGAGCGTCTCTCCTCGCTGGGAGAATGTCAGCGGATCCCCGGCAAACAGGCTGACGGTCCGCACCTGACCGGGGAAGTTCTCCACGGTAAGTTTGCCGTTTGCAGGCCAGTCAAAGATGTGCAGGTAGATCACATCGCCATTGCGTGTGACCTGTCCCCAGGATTGACCATGAAGGGGCATATACGTCGCGCCGTAGATGGATTTGCTGTACGTCTTCATCCAGCGGCCAATGTGCTGCAGGCGCTCGACCGCTTCGGGCGGGAATGCCCCGCCCG
>JBFYSM010000076.1:0-6612 GCA_041301605.1 Chloroflexota bacterium
AGTGCGCCGCCGGGACGACCGGGATGGGTTCACGCGTGATGTCGATGCCCACCTTGCGGCAGGTCTCGTAGATGTTGGGGAAGCGCGCCCGAATAGCTTTGGCGGGCATGTGGGAGGCGATGTCGAGCAGCACGTGCGAGTAATTGTTGGTCTCCATTTGATGATGGATGGCACGCGCAACCACGTCACGCGGGGCCAGGTCCTTCCATTCGGGAGAATATTTCTGCATGAAGGGCTGGCCCTCCGGCGTGAGCAGGACGGCACCTTCGCCGCGCACGGCTTCGCTGATGAGGAAGCCCTCCGCCCCCGGTACGGACAGGGCGGTGGGATGGAACTGGATGTACTCGGCGTTGAGGATGCGCGCCCCAGCGCGGGAGGCCATGGCCAGGCCGTCACCGCGTGCGCCGGGCGGGTTGGTGGTATTGAGAAAGATGCGCCCCAGCCCGCCGGTGGCCAGGATGGTAGCCGAAGCAAGCGAGCGGTGGATGGTGCGCTCCTTGCGGTCGAAAACATAAGCGCCGAAGCAGGTGATCGGCTGATAGACATCCAGCGGGTCGCGCGAGTGGTGCGGGTAGGTGATCAGGTCCACGGCGGTCAGGTGGGTGACCAGGCGGATGTTCGGTCGCTGGCGCAGCAAGGCATGCAGCCCTGCGATGATGGCCGCGCCGGTGCTGTCATTTACGTGGGCGATCCGGCGGTGGGAATGGGCGGCTTCCTGCCCCCAGGCGATTTCGCCATCCGCTTCGCGGTTGAAGGGGATGGCAGCCGTTTCCACCAGCAGTTTTTTCAGCAGGGGCGGACCTTCATCGGCAAGGATGCGCGCCATCTGGGGCAGGCTGGCTCCCGCCCCGGCGGCCAGGATATCGCCAACCAGGGTCTCAGCGTTATCGTCCGGGCCGCGGCCGATGATCCCGCCCTGGGCGTAGCGGGTGTTGGATTCGAGCGGATCCGGCTCGCGGGTTATGAGGGTAATGTGCAGGTCCGGGTTCTCGGCCAGTTTCAGCGCCGCCGATGCGCCCGCGATCCCGCTGCCGATGATGAGGATGTCTGTGTAGAGCATATTTCATCCAATCGCGATCATTCGTTCCACCGCCTTGTAGGCCCGCAGGCGGATATCTTCCGGAACTTCGACAACATACTGGGTTTTCTGCAAGGCCTCCAGCGTATCCTCGAGCGTGATCTCGTTCATGTGCGGACAGCGCACCGAGCACAGGCGCAGCATCTCCTTATCCGGGTTGGCGGCAGCGATGTTATCACCCATCGAACACTCGGTTAGCACCAGGTACTGCGGGGCATTGGTCTGCTCGACGTAGCGAATCATTGCCCCGGTGCTGCCGGAGAAATCGGAGGCGGCTACCACTTCGGGGCTGCACTCCGGGTGGGACAGGATGGCCACCTCCGGGAACTGCTGGCGGATGTTCTCGATATCCTTGACGGTGAACTTCTCGTGAACCTCGCACCTGCCGCGCCAGCCAAGCATGGTCCCATCACCCCTCACCCCTCTCCCGAAATCGGGAGAGGGGCCGGGGGTGAGGGTGGGGAAGATAATGTGCTTACCAGTCTCTTTCGCCACATTCCCCGCCAGGTATTCGTCCGGCAGGAAGATGATGGTATCGCTATTTAACGACTCCACCACAGCCCTGGCATTGCCGGAAGTGCAGCAAATATCGGACTCAGCCTTCACATCCGCATAGGTGTTGACATAGGTCACTACCGGCACACCGGGGAACTGCGCCTTGAGCGCCCGCACATCCTCAGCGGTGATGCTCTCGGCCAGCGAGCAGCCGGCCTTGGCCGAGGGGATCAGCACGGTCTTGGAAGGGTTCAGGATCTTGGCCGTCTCGGCCATGAAACGCACGCCGCAAAAGACGATAATGTCCTTGTCGGTTTGGGCGGCTTTGCGGCTCAGTTCGAGCGAGTCGCCGCGGAAATCGGGGATGGAATAATACAGCGCCGGTTCCATGTAGTTGTGCCCCAGGATGACGGCGTTCTTTTCCTCTTTCAGCCGCACGATCTCGGCCGCCAGTTCGACCTTGTAACGCAGTTCCGGCTCCGGCACGATGCGGCTGAGTTTTTGTTTCATCATTTCGTACATTCGTTGGGAATTCATTTTTCCTCTGAGAGTGGACGCGATCCGCCCCTACGGTAAATAATCCAACGATACATCGAACACTTTCACCGAATGGGTCAACGCCCCGATGGAAATATAATCCACGCCGCTCCCGGCAATTTTACGGATGGTTTCCAATGAGACATTGCCAGATGCCTCCAGTTTGGCGCGCCCGGCATTCATCCGGACGGCCTCCGCCATCAATTCAGGGGACATGTTGTCCAGCAAGATGCGCTCGACCTTTAAAACCAGGGCGGCTTGCACATCCGCCAGCGTGCGGGCCTCCACTTCGATCTCCAGCCCGGTCGCCGCGGACCGGGCACGGCGCACCGCCTCGGTCAGCGACCCGGCAAAGTCGATATGGTTATCCTTGATGAGCACCATGTCATACAAGCCGATGCGGTGGTTCTGCCCGCCGCCGCGCGCGACAGCCAGCTTATCCAGCATCCGCAGGCCGGGGGCGGTCTTGCGGGTATCGAGGATGACCGCCTGTGTGCCAGCCACGGCATCCACGAACTGGCGTGTCAGCGTGGCAATGCCAGACATGCGCCCCAGGAAATTCAGGGCGGTGCGCTCACCGGTCAACAGGGCGCGGGCGGGGCCGGAGAGTTCGGCCAGTGTCTGGCGATCTGTGACGCGTGCCCCTTCCGCGACCAGGGCATTGAATTCAACGCGCTCGTTAACTGCCAGGAAGACAGCCCTCGCCACATCGAGACCGGCTACAGTCCCGGCCTGTTTCGCAATGATGCGGGCGCGCATGGCCGCATCGGGCGGGATGATGCTGTCGGTGGTTGCATCACCCGGACCGATATCTTCTCTCAGGGCATTTCGGATGGCCAGGAGAATGTCCGGATGAATATCAGGGATGTTGTTCACAGGAGTATTTATACTACATTCGAGGCTAAATGGCTGTTATTTCCCCCTGTTGGTTCAGGTACAAGGATTTGGGATCTCTCAAGAGCCTGGCGCAACCAATGGTTCACCTCATCTTTACGCGGGAAGCGATCAATGCAAACCAGTGCCTCATCGACAACCAGGCTTGGATAGATCACCACTTGGGTATATATCTCGATCTCTGGCCGCGATTTGACCTCGATTATATCAACCTGCCTATCCGGGAATTGCCGGCGGATATCCTCCCATGCTGCGATCACTGTCCGCCGGATGGCATAGCGTTGTGCACGCTTGCGGCCGAGGATCTCCACATGGATCATATCAACTGGCTGTCTCGCCTGGGAAAATCCGCTTTCTCAACCAGAACGCCACATTGACCAGCCCGATCATTACCGGCACCTCGACCAGCGGCCCGATCACGGCGGCAAAAGCCTGCCCGGAGGAGATCCCGAAGACTGCCACAGCAACGGCAATTGCCAGTTCGAAGTTGTTGCTGGCGGCGGTGAACGATAATGTGGTTGTCTTGCTGTAATCTGCGCCAACCGCCTTGCCCATCAGGAAACTGACCAGGAACATGACCACGAAATAGATGAGCAGCGGCACAGCGATGCGCGCCACATCCAACGGCAGTTCAACGATGTACTCGCCTTTCAGGGAGAACATCACCACGATGGTGAAGAGCAGCGCTGCCAGGGTGATGGGACTGATCTTGGGGATGAATTTCTCGTGGTACCACTCCTTGCCTTTGAGTTTCACCAGGATGAGCCGTGTGAAGAAGCCAGCCAGGAACGGGATGCCCAGGTAAATGAATACGCTTTTGGCGATTTCACCAATGGTGATCTCGACCACTGCACCAGACAGACCAAACCAGGTCGGCAGGACCGTGATGAAAACATAGGCGTACACGCTGTAGAACAGCACCTGGAAAACGCTATTGAAGGCCACCAGCCCGGCGGCGTACTCAGTATCGCCCTTTGCCAGTTCGTTCCAGACGATCACCATGGCGATGCAGCGCGCCAGGCCGATCAGGATCAGTCCAGCCATGTATTCCGGGTAGCCGCGCAGGAAGATGATGGCCAGGATGAACATCAGCACCGGCCCGATGAACCAGTTCTGGAGCAGGGAGAGACCGAGCACCTTCCAGTTGCGGAAGACATCGCCCAGTTCCTCGTAGCGCACCTTGGCCAAGGGCGGGTACATCATCAGGATCAAGCCGATAGCAATGGGAATGTTGGTCGTGCCGATGGAGACGGCAGTGTTGAAGCGGGTCACCGCAGCCGGGAACAGGTAGCCGACCCCAACACCGAGCGCCATCGCCAGGAAGATCCACAGAGTCAGGAAACGGTCCAGGGTTGAGAGCCGCTTCGCAACGTTGGCATCATTGATGGCTGTCATTTACGCTTCCATCATGGCATTGGCCAGGAATGTGGTCACCTCCGCAGGAGTGGGAATGCGCCCCGAAGAGACCACTTTCTCGTTGATGACCAGCCCCGGCGTGGATAGGATATTGTATTTCATGATCTCTGCGTAATCGGTCACCTTGATCACTTCGGCCTCTACGGCCAGGTTGGCAACCACTTTTTGGGCGATCTGCTCCACGCGCTTGCAGTTTGCACAGCCGGAGCCAAGGACTTTTATTGTGAGCATAGGTTCCTCCATGGAAATCAAGAATTTGGGTTATTCGGCGGGAGCAGGTTTGTCTGCGTTCCGCCGGTTGACCAGCCAGAGTACGCAGGCCAGGATGGCCAGGAAGAATAACAGGTAAAGGATGACAATGCCAATACTTGTCCCATCCACCCAGGCGCCGTAGATGAGACCCGCCAGGGTGCTGAAGACCGCCACCCAGCCCACGTAAACCCAGGCCTTCAACTTTCCAATGATGGCGGCCGTGATCAGGATGCTTTGCAGGCTGAGTTCGGGGTCCGAGATCAGGTAGGCCAGCAGCGGGCCGCGGTGCATGCCCAGGCTGAGGAACATCTGGGCGATCGGCACCTCCACCAGGGTGGGGAAGTACATGAACACGCCGAAGATGACGCCGATGAAATTACCCAGGAGCGTGTTCTGACCGGCAATGGCTTCGATCCATTCCGGCTTGATGATGACGCGGAAGATGCCCACCACGAAGACACCCACGATCAGGAGTGGGAAGATCTGCTTGACGAACTTCCACGATTCCCACAGGAAGTCGCGGGTCTCATCGCGTGTCAGGCCAAACTTGAGCAAACCGGCCAGGGCCAGCGCGGCCAGCAGCACGCCGAAGAACTTCCCGGTGAAGGCGATGGTCAACCCGCCAGCATGCGGGGCCATGCCCAGGGCAGCCACCAGCAGGGTCAAGCCAACCAGGCCGGTCGAGATCCAGGTCCAGACATTGAAGCCCTCGTGGATCTTCTCGATGCCCTTCCAGGAGGCCAGGCCGATCAGGAGCAGCAGCCCGATCAGGATCACGCCCTGGGATGTCACGCCTTCCTCGCCCCTGGCCGGGTCGAAGGGCACCAGTTTGTACAGCCATTGCTGGAAGGTATCCATGCCTGCAATGGGCAGGTCCACCTGGGCATAAGTGTGTTTCAGAAATTGCAACTGGAACGTGCCAGCCACCAGCAGGAAAACCAGCACCAGCAGGAAGATGACTGCCACGCGGCGCATGGCCGCCTGGCCGGCGAACAGGGCATCGGTGGCCTGGTCGTGTTCGATATCCGCCTTGCGGAAGATGAGCGCCATGATCAGGCCAATACCCACGCCGAAGGCCAGCGAGAGCAGCAGGCGGGCAATTGCCAGGTCGGCGCCGATCACGCCGCCGGTGTAAACCAGCGCCAGGATGTTGATGGCCGGGGCAACGAACAGGAAGGTGATGGCAGGGCCAAGCCCCGCGCCCTTCTTGTAAATCCCGGCGAAGAGCGGGATGACCGTGCAGGAGCAAACCGCCAGCAGGAAACCAGCCGCAGCCGAAGCCGGGTACGAGATCCACTTGGGCGTGTTGCGCCCCAGGAAACGGGTGACCGTCTCCTTGGGGATGAGGGCGGTCATCGCGCCTGCGATGTAGAAAGCTGGCAGCAGGCAGAGCAGCACGTGCGCCGCCAGGTAGGCAGCCAGGTTGCCCAGTCCGCCTTGCAGGAGGTCCAGAAGGAATTCGCCGATGTTCATGTGGAAGAGCCTCCCTGCCCGGATTTGCAGCAATGGGGACAGCCGCACTCCGCAGATGGCGCCAATTTTGGCAATGACAGGCCATGCAACCCGGCAAAATCGTTGATTAGGGGGATCAACCCCGGGTTTACCAGCCGGTAATGCATGTAACGACCATCCCGGCGCGCCAGCACCAGGCCAGAATCGCGCAGGGCTTTCAGGTGCTGGGAGAGATAGGCCTGCCGCCAACCGAAAGTGGATTCGAGGTGGCAAACGCAGGTTTCATCTTTTCCAATAGCCAGCAGGATCTGCAGCCGGGCCTCCTGCCCAATGGCCTGGAAAAGGTTGGAGGTGGCTTCGATCGTGGATATATTCGTCATGACGAATATATTATAAACCTCTTACTCTTATTAAATAAGGGAACAATGTAATATTATTTTTTTTCATCTCAATAACTTGGGAGGCGGGGGGGGGGGGGGGGGGGGGGG
>JBFYSM010000092.1:0-3128 GCA_041301605.1 Chloroflexota bacterium
CCAGGTCCGGAACGGGCGAGGAATTCAAGCAGCCCCTGGATGAAGGCTGCCAGATCATCCGGCCGAACGATGAAATCCAACAGGTCGGATATCTCGATGCACCCCAGCAGGAGAAGCCGATCCTGGTGCAGAAAGAGCGGAGCAATGCCAACCAGTTTCCCATCCTGGCGGGCGGCTACGATGGCCAGTTCACCGCCGGTCCATTCACCGCCGCCGCGCGTATCCCACCAGGCGCGCAGGTACTCGTGTCGCAGGAAGGGGCTGTTGGTGATACTCTCCGGCAGCAGGGCATTCCATTCACTGGCAAGGGCATCAAAATCGGTTGAAGTTCGAATAAGATGAAAGTCCATGATTTCTCCGGGTTGTTACGGTAGGGAATTTTACCGTATAATGCACACGTGACTGCTCAATTCGATCTGAACCTGCTCCCAATGTATCGAGTCAACGGTCAGGAATGGCCGTCATTGCCCGGGCTCTTGACCGTACATCCGCCGAAGAAGGCGGCCCGTGGCCGGGAGGGAGATCACCTCATCATCTTCCTGACCCTTTCGGGGAACATCCCTTTTTCATCTGCCGATTACAACCGCCTGGCCACCCAAATGGCCGAGCAATTCTACAAGATGCCAGGCTCCTTGACCTCTGCCATGCGGGCGACGGCGGAGAATCTCAATCAGTTCCTGGTGGACCGTAACCTGCGTTCCACCGGGCGCGGCCAATACGCAATTGGCCGGTTATTGTTGGGAGTGCTGCGCGGCAGCCAATTGGTGCTGATCCAATCCGGACCAACCCATGTTTTCCAAGTAAGCTCCCAGGTGCGTCATATCCATGATGCGCAAATCTCCGGTCGAGGGCTGGGGTTGAGCCAATCCACACCCATTTATTTTACCCAATTGGATCTGAACCCTGGTGACCTCCTGGTGCTCTGCCCGCAATTACCCACCGGCTGGGAGGCAGCGCTCCTTTCTGAAAAAGGCGGGATATCCCTGGAAGCTTTTCGTCAGAAAATGGTGAGTGTCAACCGCGAGGATATCAACGCAGTACTGATCCAGGCTGAAACGGGGATTGGGAGAATGCCCATCCTGAGAGGAACAAAGCCCGAGGCTGAAGCGGCCCAAACACCTCCTCCAGATGAGATTCCCGAACACCCTTCACCAGGCGCACGCCTTGCAAACATCCTGGCTGAAAGCGGGAAACCGGAACCTTTCACGGAGAGTGCAGATACTCCATCTGCCTCGCCAGAAACCAGCAAAGTTGTATCCAAAGAAATTTTATCATCCCGGCCAGTAGAGCTGCCATCCGAACGACGCGCCCGCTCCATTCGGCCACAGACACCGCCTCCGGTACAGGAATCCAGGCAGGATCCATTGCAGGTGGAAGCAGAGGAAGAGAAAGTACTTCGAGAAGAAGCCGGAACAAAAACCAAAGCAACTCCGCATGGCAAGCAAGTTGCGCGTGGGCTGGCCAATTTCATCGGCTGGGGTCGACGCTCCAGACAGTCGGTTTCTGGCAGGCTACAAAGGTTCCTGCCTAGCCTTCTCCCTGGTGAAGAGGGTCAATCGCCGCTATTGCCCGGTTCTGTCATGGCAGTTATTGCCATTATCGTTCCACTGATCGTGGTGACGATAGCCACTGTGGTTTACATGCGTTATGGGCGGGTAGCCCTATTTGAAGAAAACTATCAACTGGCTATAGAGGCAGCGGTGGGTGCAGTTGGTTCTGAAGACCCGGCCATTGTCCGTCACGCCTGGGAAACAACGATCTACTACCTGGATAAAGCCGAGACCTACCAGGAAACTCAACAATCCCAGGCGTTGCGACAGGAAGCCCAGAGTGCATTGGATGGAATGGATGGCGTTATCCGTATCGATTTCCGCCTGGCGATTGTTGGAGGCTTGAGCAAGACGGTTCAGATCTCCCATATGGCTGCCACCGATACAGACCTGTATCTTCTCAACGCGACCAATGGCAGCGTAATACGGACCTTCCTCACCAATCAAGGCTACGCGGTGGATTCCGAGTTCAACTGTGGACCGGGTTCATACGGAGGCTACCAGGTGGGTCCGCTGCTGGATATTGTAGCAATGCCAGCCCTCGCTGGCAGCAATGTCACCCTGCTTGGCATGGATAAAAGTGGAAGGCTGCTCTACTGCGCACCTGGTGATGATCCACAAGTGTTTCCCTTGATACCACCGGATACCAGCTTCAGGGGCCTGACCGGTTTTACACTTGATGAGCAAGGCGAGAACCTGTACGTTCTCGATCCGCCTGGCAATGCCATCTGGGTGTATTCCCGCCAGCAAGACGGTTTCAGTGATCTTCCCACCCTGTTCTTCAGCGAGAACCCTCCTGAAGGAATGCCGGGTGCAATCGACATCCTCGCGACGGCTGAGGACATCTATCTCTTGTATAAGGATGGGCACATCACCCTGTGTGCCATCAGCCAGATGGTGGAAGTACCCATGCGCTGCTACGATCCGACTACGCTGCAGGATGACCGCCCCGGTCACCAATCCGGCCCCATCATCACGGATGCAATTTTCACACAGATGAGTTTTGCCGCACCACCAGATCCATCGCTGTACCTGCTGGTTCCCAATACCCATGCCATCTACCGTTTCAGCCCAAGACCCGAATCCCTTAACTTGCTGGGGCAGTTCCGGGCTACGATTGAGCAGAGCAAGAGATTTACCAGTCCAGCCACGGCAATGGCTATCAGTTCGAATCGTTACCTTTTCATCGGCATTGGGAATCAAGTTTATTTTGCCACAGATGTGCCTTAGATCTTCCAGGAGGAATCATGGCTAATACGAATAAAGGCCTCGGCGCATTTCTTGCTGCGCTGATCGAGGTTATCCTCTCGATTTTCAAGCCAAAACCTGCCCCGGAACCCCATCCGGTTATCCCGCCGGATAACACGACAGAGCCTGCCCGGATGGTTACAGCGCGTATCCTGTTGATTGTTTATGACCCGATCATGAATCCATCCAGCGGAGAGAGATTATCCCACACCATGCATTGGAAACGAGTGGATGATCTCATTGCGGGATTTACGGAAGATATTTACGGTGTGAGCAAAGGCCTGGCACGTTATCAGATCGTCGAGCGGATCGAAATGCTGGAATTCCCAT
>JBFYSM010000121.1:0-24349 GCA_041301605.1 Chloroflexota bacterium
TCAATGGCGTTCATCGTCTTTTGCAGGGCATAGGCGCGCACGCGCGGGTCGTTGCTCGTGAATGCGCCATCCTTGAAAACCGGGTCGCCGAAGAGGTTGGTTGTGGCCATTGGGACCTTGAGCCCGGTCTCATCGAGCGCCTTGCGGAATTCCTTCTTGATTTTCTCTGCTTCTGCCGTAGTGGCATCGATGGGGATCAGGTCGTTATCGTGGAAGTTGACACCGTAGGCTCCGACCTCGCCCAGTAGATGGACAAGTTCAGCTGGGTTCAACGCTTCACGCACCGGTCCACCGAATGGGTCGCGACCTGTAGAACCGACTGTCCATAGGCCAAAAGTGAATTTGTGTTCCGGTTTTGGAGAAAAATCAATCATTTTCGACTCCTCGTGGATTGGTTTTGAGATGCAGCATACTTCGCATGCAAAGGAACATTTTCGCTAAAACTTACTATATGACTCGCTCATCTTGCGATACTCGATGAACGGCTCATTGATTAATTTCGCAGATAGCATGATCTGGCAGGCTTCTTCAAGCGTGGATGACCAGAAGAAGGCTTCATCCAGGGTCTGACCGGTGGCGAAGCTTCCGTGCCCACGCAACATGATGATCTTGTAATTCTGCAAGGTGGAGGCGACATTTTCAGCCATCTGCGGTGTGCCGGAGGCGAACTCTTCGGTCACCACCGGGATCTTCTTGAGCAGGTAGGAGGCTTCGTTGTCGATCGGCACGATCTCGTCGCGCGAAAGAGAGAAAGCGATGGCTGTGCGCGGGTGACAGTGACAGATAGCCAGCGCAGGCGTTTGCTGGTAAACCGTGCGGTGCACCAATAATTCTGTGGAGGCCAACGCCACGCCGCTGTCGTTCTTGTCGATGCGGGTCTCGATCAGGTCATGCGGCTTGAGCGCCCCCAGCATGGCGCCGCGCCGCTTGATGATGACCTTGTCTCCCAGGCGGATGCTGAGATTGCCGCCGTGCGAGCTGATCATGTTCTGCGCATACAAGTCGCGGCCGATCTCTCGAAACATCTCGTATATTCGCTCGTCAACCATGGTTACAGCTCCTTCAATCCCAATTCGGCAAGTTTCTTGGGCAAGGGAACGCCGTTGGCATCCCAGCCGCGGGCACGGTAATACTCCTTGAGCATCGGCTCCAGGTGAACCACCCACCCCTTGCTTGGCCCATCCGGCGCGGGTTCATTGAGCAGCCGGGCAGGCAGTGTGTCGTCCCTGGATGTGAAGCCTTCGCGCAGGTTGTAGAGCCGTTCCAGGTTCCAGACCCGCTCCCCCACCCGGATCATGTCGCCGGTGGCATACTTGATGCCAGTGACCGCGGTCAGCGTCCGGGCAAAGTATTCGTCCGCCACCGCCATACTGGTGAACTTGCACAGCACCAGTGAATCGATCGCCGCGCTTGAGTTCTGGTTCAGGATCACGTAGCTGGATTTTCCCTGCACCTGGAAACGGTCGATCAATTTGGGCAAGCCAAGCACTTCCAGGCCGAGCATGTTGCCGCGCATGTGGCAGGCGCCGCGGTTGGAAGTGGCAAAGAGCAATCCCTGACCCTGCATCCCGCGCGGGTCATAAGCGGGCAACTCCAACGCCTTGACTGACATCGAAAGCTGCGGTGCTCCATACTTCGTTGCCAGGCGCCAGCTTCCATCGGCCATGTCCGCGCCCAGCCCGCGGCGGGTTGCCATATCTTCCAGGGTGGAAGCAAGCAGATCCGCCCGGCCAAAGCGCAGGTCAGAATTTACAAAGCCCTTTTCGCTCAATTCCATGGCACAGCCAATGGTATTCCCGGCTGAAATGGTGTCAAAACCCAGGTCGTTGCACAGGAAGTTTGCTTCAATCACAGCTTCCAGGTTATCAATCCCACACTGTGCCCCAAAGGCCCAAGTCGTCTGGAACTCGGGGCCTTCTCCTTCGGCTTTGCTTGTCTTGCTGATGCGGGTACAGTGGATCGGACAGGCCCAGCAGGCGTCGTTCTTGACCAGGTAGGTTTCGGACAGATTCTCCCCAGAAATAGCTTCAGCCCCTTCGAACATGTTGTGCTGGTGGTTGCGGGTGGCCAGCGCGCCGATGTTGTTGACCAGGTTCATCATCACCACCGTGCCGAACTCCGGCAGGGCCTGGCTGGTGAGCGGACTGGCTGCGATCAGTTTGCGCGTTTCGTAGACCATGAACTTGTACTGGTCCTGGTCCGCGATCTCTGTCCTGCCGTTCCCTTCCACAACGATCGCCTTGAGATTTTTCGAGCCCATCACCGCGCCGGGACCGCCGCGCGCCAGGGCACGCTGCCCGTCGTTCATGATGGCGGCAATACGGCTCAGGTTCTCCCCGGCCGGACCGATGCAGAGCACATTACGGCGGTTCTTATCCTGCCCCAGTTTACTGGTCGTTTCGCTCACGCGCATTCCCCAGAGTTCCTCAGCAGGGTGGATTTCCGCCCGTTCATCCTTGATCTCGATGGTGACCGGCTTTTCCGCTTTTCCTCGCACGATCAAAGCTGCGAAGCCGGTCTTCTTGAACTGCATACCCCAGAAACCGCCCGAGTTGGCATCGAGAATCGTTCCAGTGAGTGGGCTTTTGGTGCTGACCGAGAAGCGGTTGCTCGTCTGGTAGGCAGTGCCGGTCAACGGGCCGTTGGTAAAGATGAGCACGTTTTCGGGGGAAAGCGGCTCCACGCCCGGACCGACCAGGTCCCAGAGCAGACGCGCCCCCAGGCCGCGTCCGCCGACGAACAGGCGCGCCATGTCCATATCCAATGGATATGTTTTTATCGAGCCGGTGGTCAGGTCGATATCCAATATTTTCTCGTTCCAACCTGTCATAAATAACTCTCCTGAATTATTATCCGCCTGCGACGGGTGGAAAGATGGCGATCTGGTCCTTCTCGGAAACGGACGTAATCAATCCAGTTGCAGGATCAAGCGTCTGACCGTTGATGGTAATGATCACGCGCGGAAGCAGCTGTTCTTTCTCAAAAAGGAATCGCGCCAATACCGGATAATCCTGGGTAAGCGTTCCCAGCATTGCTTGAATGGTTTCACCCGGGATAATCAATTCCTTCTTCCCAGTGACCGTGCGCAGGTTGGCGTACAACTTAATGAGCGGCATTTCAACTCCGGCGGGAAAGTTCCCGGCTTTCGTACTCCTTGATCGCCTGCATGAAGTCCATGCCAACGGGTACACCCTTCCTGGCGCAGTAGTAATCCCAGACCGCGTTGGATGGCATGACTTTCAGTTCTTCCTGGAGCGCCAACCGGCTGGAATAATCTCCATCGGCCTCCAGCTGAATGAGGTGGCCATTGGGCGCCAGCAACGCGAGGAGCAGGGCGCGCAGGGTGTTGCGTGCGCCAATAGTCCACGCTGCAATGCGGTTAATGCTGGCGTCGAAATAGTCCAGCCCGATATGGACCCGCTCCAGCGCATTGCAGCGGATAAGTTCATTGGCGATGGCTTGCAGGTCATCCGTGAAGGTCACCACGTGGTCGCTGTCCCAGCGCACCCCGCGGCTGACGTGCAGCAGGAGCTGGTCAAGATACAGCAGCAGCGAGGAGATCTTATCGGCGATTGTCTCGGTGGGATGAAAGTGACCGCTGTCGAGGGTCAGCAGGATCTTGCGGTTGACGGCATAAGCGGTGTAGAACTCCATCGACCCGGTGACATAACTTTCGGAGCCGAGGCCGAAAAGTTTGGGTTCCACCGAATCAAGATTGTGGGGCAAAGACTCTGTCAGGATCGTATCCAGCGATTCCATCAGCAAGCGGCGCGGCCCCTGCCGGTCTGCCGGGGTGTCTTTGAAACCGTCCGGAACCCAGATGTTGGTCACCGCCGGTGTGCCGAGTTCGCGTCCAAAGTACTCGCCGATCCTGCGGCTGGCGATGCAGTGCTCCACCCAGAATTGACGGATAGCCGGGTCGCGGTGGGAGAGAGTAAAGCCATCGGCGGCCAGGGAATGAGAGAAACAGGTGGGATTGAAATCCAGCCCGTGGCCGTTCGCCTTGGCCCAGTCCACCCAGCCCGAAAAGTGGCACGGCTCGATCTTGTTGCGCTCCACCTTCGTATCTGATTCAAGATAAATGGCGTGCAGGTTCAGGCGGTGTTTGCCCGGCAGTAAACGGTATACCAAGTCCAGGTCCCGGCGCAGTTCGGCGGCGTTGCGCGCCTTGCCGGGATAGTTGCCGGTGGCGGCGATCCCGCCGGTCAGTTCGCCGCCGGGACTCTCAAAGCCGTTGACATCGTCGCCCTGCCAGCAGTGCAGGCTGATCGCGATCGATTCGAGACGCTCGAGGCCAGCTTCCGTGTCCACGCCCAGGGCGGCATAGCGTTCCCGGGCGATCTCGTAGGCAGATTGGAGTTGTGATTCTGAGGTTTTCATCATGCACCTGTTAAAAGATCTTTTGCTTTATATCGAATGTTTTGCAGATCGTCCGGAGCTCCTCCGCACTCAAGCCCTGCCCTGCTTCCCCCACCGTCAGGTTGAGGTACTCGTATTTAGCGGAGGTTTCCGCGTATTCGACCCGGTCGGCAGCACGCTTGACGGAGACATCCGAGCGCGCCATCACACCGTGCTTGGCCCAGATGACGATGCGATGTTTTCTCAGGCATTCCACGTTGGCCGCCATCAGTTCCGGCGAACCGGGGATACGGAATGGGATGAATCCGATCCCCTCCGGAAGGTTGATGATCGTCTCCGGCTGCCAGCGCAGGAGGTGCGTGTTGAGATAGCCTTCATCCTGGTAGCGCGGAATTTGGCTCAGGAAAGTGAGGTGCATCGGCTGGGCATGGATGACGGCATGGAAGTTCGTCCCGGTGGCAACCATCTGATCATAGTGTACGGCAAGATGCGAATTGAATTCGCTGGTCACACGCTCAAAGCGGCGCTGGAAAGCGGTATAGAGGGCGCCGGTCTTCCCGCCCGCGTTCACAACGATGCAGGCGATGTTGGCCGCCGGTTCATCGATGATCTCGCGCAGACGGCGGCCCGATCCGCTGACCAGGAAGGTCGCGCCTGCCAGTTCCGGTACCGGCTGGGGCAGTTCGATCTCGCCCACGACCGGGAAACGGGTGCGCGGTTCCAATGGCCACACCGTCCCGGTGTCCTTCCGGGAGCGCAGGCAAACCGAGATGTTCCCGGCGGCCCCTTCGCTGGCTTCGATCCCAGCCAGGTGACGACCTGCCTGCCCCATCATGTGGAGCAGGTCATCCAGTTCAGGATAAGGAGGAGTTAGCATTTCGTTTCCTTTCATTCACGAAATATTATGCCAATAACGATTTCAGCATCCCAAATGCTTGTTCCCAAGCATCACTTTTTTCTGGATGGTATTCTTCGATCTCGAAGGAACGCCGCACCAGCCCGCGGGCATTCTCAAACGAATCGATCTCACCCAGGGTATGAGCTTGCATCAGAATATTCCCGATCGCGGTCGCTTCCACTGGGCCAGCGATCACCGTCCGGCCGGTGGCGTCCGCGCTGAATTGGTTCAAGAGCCGGTTCTTGGTCCCACCGCCAAAGATATGCAGCGGTTCCAGATGTTTGCCTGCCAGTTCCTCCAGACATTCCAACACAAGGCGATATTTCAACGCCAGGCTTTCCAGCGCAACCCGGACGATCTCGCCTTCCGTTTGAGGCACCGTCTGCCCGGTATCGGCACAAAACTTGCGGATCTTCTCGGGCATGTTACCTGGATGCAGAAAAACCGGGCTATCCGGATCGATCACTGCCAGGAAGGGTTTCGCTTCAGCCGCGCGCCGGGTCAGGTCACTATATGAAAGACTCCATTCACGCTTGCATTCCTGGACAAGCCACAAGCCAATGATGTTCTTGGAAAGCCTCCACGTACCAAACACTCCGCCTTCGTTGGTGAAGTTGTACGCCAGGGCTTTCTCACTCAAAACAGGCTGGCGAACTTCCGCGCCCAGGATGGACCAGGTCCCGGAACTGAGCCAGGCGAAATCCTTGTTTTCGGCAGGGATGGCAACAACGGCGGAACCGGTATCATGGCAGGCCGGAGCAACCACCCGAATGAACCCTGAGCTGGTTTCGGCTGCGACCTGCGGGAGCAAAGACCCGAGGGAAGTGCCCGGCTCACAAACAGCGGGCAGGATGCGGGTTGGGATGGCCAGCGCCTCGAGCAGGGGATACGCCCACGTGCGGCGGACCGGATCGAAGCACTGGGTTGTCGTCGCAATTGTAAATTCACAACACGCTGTGCCGCTCAGCCAGTAGTTGAACAGGTCCGGCATGGTGAGAAAAGTCCGGGCGGAATCCAGCAATGGAGATTTGGCTATAGACATGGACAGCAGTTGGTAGAGCGTGTTGATCTGCATGAACTGGATGCCGGTCTGGGAAAAGATCTGCTCGCGCGGAACGCGTCGAAACGCTTCCTCCAGCATGCCATCGGTGCGGGCATCGCGATAGTGGCAGGGATTATCGAGCAGGACGCCGTCTTTATCCAGCAGCACAAAATCCACGCCCCAGGTATCCAGGCCGAGACTTTCCAGCGCGAACTCACACGCAGAGGCGGCAATTCCGACCTTGATCTCACTCCACAGCCTGGGCACATCCCATCTCAAACCGGCGGGAAGACTCAGGGGAGTATTGGCAAAGCGATGCGTCTCTTTCAGGATCAGTCGCCGATCAACAAGCGTACCGACAATGGCCCGACCGCTCTCGGCGCCGAGGTCGAGGGCAAGATGATTGTTTCCTGATGCAGCCATCCTATTGATACACCACTTCATTCCAGCGCAGTTGTTGCTTGAAATTTTCAATGCGGGTATTCTCGTCGATCAGAAGGAACTCGATCCCGGCAATCTCAGCAAAGTCCCGCAGGTGACTTGCGTTCACGCCATAGCTGAAGCTGGTATGGTGTGCGCCGCCGGCATAGATCCAGGCCGCCGCGGCAGTCTTCAGGTTGGGGCGCGGCAGCCACAGGGCATGTGCCACCGGCAGTCTGGGCAGAAGTGCATCGGTTGGGACGACATCCACCACATTCGCCACCAAGCGGAAGCGGCGGCCCAGGTCAATCATCGACGCCCCGACCGCCGGACCGGTATTGGCATCGAAGATCAGGCGCAGTGGGTCAGCCTTGCCGCCGATGGACAGGGGCAGGACCTCCAGGCGGGGTTTGCTCGCTGCAATGGACTCACATACCTCCAGCATGTGCGCCCCCAGCACCTTGTCTCCGCTGGCGCTGAAGTGATAGGTGTAATCTTCCAAGGAGGAAACACCACCCTTTAACCCGGACGCCATCACCTTCATGGCGCGCACCAGGGCAGCCGTCTTCCAGTCGCCTTCGGCGCCAAAGCCAAGCCCGTCACGCATCAGGCGCTGGACCGCCAGGCCGGGGAGCTGCGCCAGGCCGTGCAGATCTTCGAAAGTGGTGGTGAAAGCCTTGAAACTGCCATCTTGCAGGAAATTGCGCATGCCTACTTCGATCCGGGCACCTTCGACGAGAGAAACATGTTTCTCGCCGCCGGGTTTGAGCGCTGGAGCTACTTCGTATTCATCCAGGTAGGCCTGCGTCATCTGCTTGACATCGGCATCGCTGGCATCGTTGACCGACTTGACCAGATCCCCCACCCCATAGCCATTCACACTGAAGCCCAACTTGATCTGGGCTTCCACCTTGTCGCCTTCGGTGACGGCGACCTCGCGCATGTTGTCGCCAAAGCGGGCGATTTTGGCACCCTGCCAGTCGGCCCAGGCTGCAGCCACGCGCGCCCAAGCCCCCAATTCGGCCTGAACCTCCTCATCCTGCCAGTGACCCACCACCACCTTGCGGTTGAGACCCATGCGGGTCCCGATAAAGCCGAACTCCCGGTCGCCGTGGGCGGACTGGTTCAGGTTCATGAAATCCATGTCGATCTCGGCCCAGGGGATCTCGCGGTTGTACTGGGTGTGAAGATGGGCAAACGGTTTTTTGAGCAATCCCAATCCGGCAATCCACATGCGGGCGGGGGAGAAGGTGTGCATCCAGGTGATCAGGCCGATGCAGTTCCCGGCAGAATTTGCTTCCAGGCACAGTTCGCGGATGGATTCTGGCGTGGTCAGGACAGGCTTGAAAACTACGTTCACAGGCATATGAGCCGATGCACCGAGCGCTCCAGCGATCTCGCCCGAATGTTCAGCAACCTTCTCCAGGGTTTTGGGCCCGTACAGGTGCTGGCTGCCGGTCACATACCAGAGCTCATATTGTTTTAGGTTGATCATTGTGGTATTTCCTGTCTACGATTTCTTAGTCTGTCCATAATAGGCGTTGGCGCCGTGTTTTCTCAAGTAGTGCTTATCCAGCAATTCCTGCTGCATGGGCGGTATGCCCGGCTCAAGAATAAGCGTGTGGAAGTTCATGAACGCGACTTCCTCCAGCACCACCGCATTGTGGACGGCATCCAAGGGATCGAGGCCCCAGGCAAACGGCCCGTGGCTGTGGATCAGGATGGCAGGGATACCATCCGGGTCTTTCTCCCGGAAGGTCTCCATGATCAATAACCCTGTTTCCTTCTCGTATTCGCCCTGGATTTCATCTTTCGTCATCTTTCGCGTGCAGGGGATCTCGCCGTGAAAATAATCGCCGTGGGTCGTGCCGAGCGGCAGGATGCCGCGGCCTGCCTGGGAAAAGATCGTTGCCCAACGGCTGTGGGTATGAACGACTCCGCCGATGTTCCGGAACGCTTTATAGAGTTCGAGGTGTGTGGGGGTGTCGGAAGAAGGTTTTAACGCTCCCTCCACGACCTTGCCCGCTTCCAGGTCCACAACCACCATATCATCGGCTTTCATCTTGTCATAGGATACGCCCGAGGGTTTTATGACCACGAGTCCCTGTTCCCGGTCAATGCCCGAGACGTTGCCCCAGGTGAAGGTGACAAGTCCGTGCTTGGGAAGAAGCTGGTTTGCCTGAAATACCTGTTCTTTCAATTGTTTCAGCATCTTTACCTCAACGCATCCACAGCAACACGCTCGATGATAAGGCCCTGCTGATAACGTTCCATGAATGCCCCAAAGCCAGCAACATCCGCCCGATCAGGAGCGACCGCGCTGCAGTTCTGTGTTGCGAAGACCCGGTTGGCTAAATACATCTCAAGGGATTCGTTCATGGTCTTCTGGAGCATGTAGGAGGCCAGCAAGGCAATGCCCCAGGCACCACCCTCGCCTGCAGTCTCCATGACTGACACGGGCACATTCATCGCCGCGGCCATGATCCTTTGACCGACTTCCCTGGTTTTGAAGAAACCACCATGGCCCAGGATCTGGTCGATCTTCACGTGTTCCTGCTCAAAGAGGATGTCCAATCCGATCTTCAACGCGCCCAACGCCGAGAACAGGTGCACACGCATGAAGTTCGCCAGCGTGAAATGACTATCGGGTGTCCGGACAAACAGAGGGCGACCCTCTTCGAAGTGCGTTATATGCTCACCCGAAAGATAATTATAGGCAAGCAACCCTCCACAGTCTGCATCCCCATCAAGTGCCTTTTCATACAACATTTCGAACAACCTGGATTGAGCGACCTGCACGCCAAGCGCAGTGGTGAATTCATGGAACAGATCGACCCAGGCATTGAGATCGGAGGTGCAGTTGTTGCAATGCACCATGGCAACCGGCTTGCCCGTAGGCGTCGTTACCAGGTCGATCTCGGGGTAGACCTTCGATAGAGCCTTTTCCAAAACGATCATGGCGAAAACGGAGGTCCCTGCGGAGACATTGCCCGTCCGCTCGGCGACGCTGCCCGTCGCGACCATGCCGGTCCCTGCGTCACCCTCGGGTGGACAGAGCGGGATGCCTGCTCTCAAGTTGCCCGTGGGATCGATCAGCCTGGCGCCTTCTTCCGTGAGAACCCCTGCTCCTTGCCCCGCGACCAGGACCCTGGGGAGGATCTCCTGCAGCTTCCATGAAAGCTTTTCCACTTCTGCCTGCTCATTGAACAGATTGAGCATGCGTTGATGATAGGTATTGGACTGGCTGTCAATGGGAAACATGCCCGAAGCCTCGCCCACGCCGAGCACTTTCTGACCGGTCAGTTTCCAGTGCACAAATCCTGCGAGGGTGGTCAGGAAAGCGATCTCCCGCACATGGACTTCCTGGTTCAGGATCGCCTGGTACAGGTGGGCAATGCTCCAGCGCTGGGGAATGTTGAACTGGAACAGGTCAGTGAGCTTCTCGGCCGCCTGAGCGGTCATGGTGTTGCGCCAGGTGCGGAAGGGCGCGAGCAGGTTCCCGTCGTGGTCGAAGGCCAGGTAGCCGTGCATCATGGCGCTGAAGCCGAGGGCGCCAGCTATTTGGAGCGGGGTGTCGTAATTCTTCAACACCGCGCGGCTAAGCTTCCGATAGCAGTCCTGCAGCCCAGTCCAAACCTCTTCGAGATGGTATGTCCAGACGCCGTTCTCGTACCGGTTTTCCCAATCATGGCTTCCCGAGGCGATCGGCGTATGATCCTCGCCAATCAGTACAGCCTTGATGCGCGTCGAACCGAACTCGATGCCGAGCGTGGTCTTCCCGCTTTCAATTCCCTGCTGGATTTCTTTTCGGTCCGTTTTCATGCTCAACCTCCAAATCATTTGTATCTGCCAGAAGTCGCTCATCTTTCCAGGAGATCATGGGCTTTTCGTCTTTCCAGAAGATGGGCAGCCAGATGGCCTTCCCTGGTCACTGGTTGATATAGCCATCCTTTGCTTTGCGAATCGCCACCATTTCGATCATCATCTTTTCCCGGGCGATCTTGTTCAAAGGATAGCCGATGATCCAGATGACCACGGCGACGGCGGCAAGGATGCCAGGGATCAGGAAATTCACGGTATACAAGCCCTGGATCGTTTCCGCTGTCTGCTCGGCATTGGGAACATAATGATAGATCCCCAGGAAATAGGCGCCCATGGCAGAACCGATGCCCAAGCCGGCTTTGACGATGAATGAGAATACGGAAGCGATGACACCTTCGGCACGATAGCCGAATTTCCATTCGACGTAATCGGTGGCATCCGCCTGCAAGCCGTAGAACAGGATCTGTTGGACGCCCGCCCCCGGGGAAGTGACCAGCAGGATGGTAATGAACACCAAGGGCAGGCTGGCCGGGATGAAGAACATCATCAGCATACCCACCAGGTTGAGGATATTGGCGATGCTCTTGGTGTTCTTGGCACCAATCCTTTTGACCAGGATGGGGGTGAGGATCACGGCGGCGATGGTGCCGACGATGTAGCTGGCACCGGCAACCGGGTAGAGATCGGAGCGTTTGAGGACATAGATAAAGAAGAACAGGACGATGCCCTGGGTCATGCCGTTCCCGATCTGCAGGATGAGGGTATTGAGAAAGAGAATGGAAACCGGCCTGGCGCGCAGGATCTTCAGGGCATCGATGATGCTGTATTTTTCAGCGTTGACCGGGGCGATCCTTTCCTTGATGCCCAGTGTGCCCAGGATGGAGAAAAGCAGGACGAACAGCGTCGCTCCGATGATGACCACATGGAAGCCTTCGCGCTTCGATGCAAAGCTCTCGATGAGCGGCAGGGCGCCGATGGTAATGAGGATGCCGCCGGCAAGGTAGGCAACGCCCTTGATGTTCGCCAGGGTGCTGCGGTCCCGGTCGCGGTCGCTCATCACCGGGATCATCGAATTCAGGGGAATATCCATCAGGTCAAAAGTGAACCCGAAGAGGATATAGCTGATCACGGCGATGGCCATCTTGCCGGAGGTGGCCATGCTGGGGCCCAACCAGAGCACCAGGTAGTTCAAGCACAGGATGACCGTTCCCAGGACCAGGTAGGGTCGGAAGCGTCCCCATTTCGTCCGCGGCAGGTGGTCGATGATGTAGCCCATGATCGGGTCGTTGAGACCATCCAGGACGCGCGAGAGCAGGAATAGGGTTCCGATCTGGATGGGGTCCAACCCGACCACATCTGTGTAAAAGAGCAGCAAAAAGGCTCCCAGCAGGGTCATGATGGGAATATTGCCGATATTGACCGTGAAGAAGGCCAGTTTTTCCTTGAAGGACAGCAAACTCTGTTGCTTGATCTCTTGTTCTACTTGAATATCCATGAGGGTATGGGATCCTTTATCCCGGGTTTCTGCCAGACTGGATCGGATCGACGAGGAATTCGTAACTTCCGCTGAGCAGATCGAACGTTACCCGGTCCTCCGAACGGTGCACGTTGCGGACCGTTCCCGACTCGGATATATCCATCTCCCCTTCCAGGGTGACGGTGGCGGAGGTATTCGCGGGAACGGTGAAGCGATATTTCATCCTCGAACCAACCCTCTCCCACTCCGAGCGGATCTCACCCTGGATCGAGTTGTAGGAGGCACGGGCAAACTGCAGATCCCCGCCGGGCTGCGGGCGAAGGAAGAAATGTTCGTAGGCGGGGACGGCAGGATCCAGTTGAATGCCACAGATGGTTTCATAGAACCAGCTGGCAACTGCACCCTTGGAATAATGGTTCTGCGAGGCGGTGGGAACGCCGGCTTCGCTCACGCCTTCCCAATCCTCCCAGATGGTGGTGGCGCCCTTGTTGATCGCATAGAGCCAGGAAGGATGATCCTCCTGGAGCAGGATGGCATACGCCAGGTCCCGGCGACCGATCTCGCTCAGGATCGGCAGCAGGAAAGGCGTGGAGAGGAACCCGGTGAAGAGATGGCGTTCTTTTTCCTCGACGCGGGCGACAAGTTGTTCTTCCAGCAGGGGGCGCAGTTCGTCCGTGTACAAGCCAAAGGCAAGGGCGCGCACGTAAGGGGCTTGCTTTTTGGCGTACGCCGTCACGCTGCCGTCCGGACGAATGAACTCCTGGATATAAGCCGCCTTGATCCTGTCAGCCAGGGCGCTGTATTCCGCCTGGTCTTCCGCCCTGCCGAGGACGCCGGCAGCCTGGGCGAGCAGGCGACAGGAATGTTCAAAATAGGCAGTAGCCACGATCGGGTCGGAGAGGACCATGTTGTGCAGGATCACCCTGGCGACATCCTTGATGAGGATATCGGGCTCGAGCCACTCGCCCCACTGGTAGCGGGTGTCCCAGATGTATTTCTGCCGGGCTCTCCTCTCCTTATCAAACCAGAAGGCAGGGTTGAGCCATTTGAGCCAGTGGATGTGCTCCGCCCGGTCGCGCTCAAATTCAACCCACTTCTTCATGCTCGCATATTCTTTTTCCAGGATGGTTGTATCCCCGAACATCTGGTAGAGCGTCCAGGGGATGATCACCACCGCATCCCCCCAACCGGAGGATCCAGGCGGCATATTTCCGATGCTTTCCATGAGCCCCTTGGATCTCCTGGTCTTCTCGGGGACCACGTTGCGGATGCAGCCATTGGGGTACTGCTGGGCGCTGACATCCTGGATCCACTTGGCGTAGAAGGCGGCATCGCTCATTAAGATGGATCCCGTGTGCACAAAGATCTGCGCATCCCCGGTCCAGCCAGCCCGTTCACGCGTGGGGCAGTCGGTGGGAATGTCCAGGAAATTTCCCTTCATGCTCCAGGTGATGTTCTTATGAAGTTGGTTGATCTTGGGGTTGGAACATTCGAACGAGCCGGTCTTCTCCATGGCCGAGTAGACCGCGAAAGCGGTGAAGTTCGCCGGATCAAGCGCTCCGGGGTAGCCTTCCACTTTGACGTAGCGGAAGCCGTGCACGGTGAAATGAGGCTCATAGGTCTCAAGACCCTCGCCGCGCAGGATATATACATCCATCTGCTTCATGATGCTGTTACCGATGATCTTCAGGTATTCCAGGCTGAAATTCCCATCCTGATCGAGAACCTCGGAATGCTGCAGCCTGACCGTTGTACCAGCCGCCCCGCGCACCTGCATGCGCACAAAGCCGGCAAGATTCTGACCGAAGTCGATCACGGTCTCGCCGCGTGGTGTGGTGATGATCTTCACGGGGTGCAGTTCCTCCATCTTGCGGATCATCAGCCCTTCGGTGGGGATCAGGTTGTGCAGGTCATGATCGGCAACATGGACAGGCTGCCAATCCTTATCATTAAAGCCGGTTGTGTTCCAACCGGGCATTTCCTTGCGGGCATCATAGACTTCGCCCTCTTTTAGGTCCGAGCGCAGGATGGGACCGGTGGAGGTCTTCCAGTCCTGGTCGCTGCAGACCCACTGGGTGCGACCGTCGGCATACGTGATCTTCAACTGGGACAGCAGGGCGACCTTCGTGCCGTGGGAATTGCGCGTGGAGGAAACGTTGATCTCGCCGCGATACCAACCGTCACCGAGGATGATCCCCAGGCAGTTTTCGTCGCTCTCCAGCAGGTCGCGCACATCATAAGCCTGGACCTGGAGACGGGCGTTATAGGCAGTATGACCGGGCATGAAGACCGCATCACCGATCCTTTTGCCATTCAGGGTGGCTTCATAGATCCCGTGGGCAGTGATATACAACCTGGCTTCCTGGATGCCAGCGCCCAATTCGAAACAGCGGCGCAAGTAGGGAGCAGGTTTAAAGGCTTCTGGATCGACCTCCCCTTCCGGTTCGATCCATTTTGCCTGCCAGTCGCTGATCTTCAGACTGGTCTCCCAGAAGCAGGTCTCGCTCCAATCGCTGACCTGCTGCGCTGCGTCGCGGATGCGCACACGCCAGTAATACCTGCTGCTGCTTTGCAGGGCAGGTCCCTGGTAGCGGACATGGATGGAACTGTTGTCCTCCACCCAGCCGTTGTCCCAGAGAAGGGTCTCGAAGGCGGGGGAAGATGCGACCTGGAGTTGGTAGGCTGACTGCCCGGCACCGGGTTGGTCGGATGCCATTTTCCAGTTGAAGAAAGGGGCTTCCAACGCCGTGCCGATCGGGTTGTGAAGATGGTTGCAGGTTGGATCCTTGATGCTGACTCTGTTCATGTCTGACTCCTTGTGGCAATTCTGGCAATATGATTCTCGATCTCACCCATCGTCAGGCTCGCGGGTTAGTCCATGGAAAGGACGGTCTCTTCGCGTTCCCGGAAGGTCCTGGCGGTCTGCATCACCAGGGCATCAAGCCTCGCCTGGTCGGGTTTGCCGTGCATGGCGGGGTAAGGATCGCCTCCGGGTCCAAGGGGTTCCGGGGTCACAAAGCAGCCCGGACGGTTATAGCCGACCAGGTAAAGCGCCATGATGATCGTATCCAGGTCGATGGAGCCCTCGCCGAGGGCACAGCGGTTGCTGTCCGCCAGGTGAAGGTTCGTCAGCGCCGCGCCCGCCTCGAGAATGGCACTGCCGATGTGTTTCTCTTCGGTTTGCATATGATACACATCCCCGTTGATGTGAGCCACACCCGGATGTGCCACGGCGGCGATATACTGCCTGGCTTCCGAAACGGTATGGACAATGCTCACTTCCGCCGAGCGGATGGGTTCAACCGCGCAGCGAATGTTATGCTGAAGGAACAGGGGCGCCACCAGCCGCAGGGTCTCGACGCTGCGCTGGAATTCGCTTTGATCGTAGGGTTCCGGACGTCCCACTGCGCCAGGCACCACCAGCAGGTACGTGGTGCCGACCGCGCTGGCGAATTCCAGTTCTCTTTTTATATAATCGATCGCTGCCTGGCGGTGGATGCCGCGGTTGCTGGAGAGGTCGTTGTCGGCTGAGAACATCCCGCAAATGCCGGCAACCTTCACCCCGTTGTCGGCGAGGATCTGCAGGGTTTCCTGCGGTTGATAGCCCAGGCTGGGACCGTAATGGTTGCCGTGCAGCTCAATCCAGTCGATCCCGGAACGATGCAGGCGGGCGGCAGAATCAGCCAGATTCTCCATGCCGAAGCCCCAATTGCTCCAGGACAATGCCAGCCTTTGATGGAGGAGTTCTGGTTTGTCTTTTTTTAAAGCCAAAAATTCTACGCGAATTTGATCATTGAGCAGTTCGTAGTTTTGTTTCATTTTTCCTCTCCCGTTCATTAGGAATTGTGGCTGTTATTCCGCCGCGAGCTTTCGCTGTTCTGTCAGTTCCGCCAGCATCTGCGCCGTGACTTCCTTGGTCAACGGGTAGCCCAAGAACCAGACCAGCAGGGCAATCAACATGAACACAGCCGGGATGGCAAAATTGATGTTATACAAACCACGGATGGTTTCGGTAGTTTGCGTTTCTGCATTCGGATAGTAATGGTAAAACGCCAGCAGGTATGCCCCAATCGCAGAGCCAATACCTTGCACAGCCTTGGTAATGAAAGAATTCAGGGATGCAACAGCCGCATCTGCCCGATAGCCCAATTTCCACTCAACGTAATCTGTATTGTCTGCCTGGATTCCATAATAAATGGCTGAATTCATCCCGATCCCCGGAGATGCCAGCATTGCCACAATGACGAACATGATCGGCAGGTTGGAAGGGATGAAGAACATGATCATTGATCCTATCAGGGAAATCATTAATGCATAAGCCAAGCAGGTTTTCTTGCCGAAGCGTTTGATCAGACCTGGTGCAAGGACCACCGAAACGAGAATCCCCAGAAGGTAGCTGGCTCCCACAAGAGGGAAAAGATCCGGACGTTTCACCACATATAAGAAAAAGAACACCTGTGTACCTGAGTTTACGCCATAGCCAATTTGCCAGGCCAAATTCTCAAGAAACAGGATCAGCACCGGTTGAGCCCCAACGATCTCTTTGATATTTTTGACCTTGTATCTCTCTTTCCGTACGGGGAAGATCCTTTCTTTGATCCCGAGCGTTCCAAAGACTGAAAGCACCACAACAATTACAGCCACACCGATTACCACCACATGGAAACCTTCACGTTTGGTTGGGAAAGCGTTTATAAGCGGTAAAGCCCCTGTGACGATGACGATTGCCCCAACCATGTAGCCCACCCCCTTGATGATCGAAAGCGTATTGCGATCCTTATCTTTGTCGCTCATAACGGGAATCATAGAGTTCAAGGGGATGTCCATCAAGTCAAACGTCCAGCCGATCAACAGGTAGCTAACGTAAGCAATCACCAGTTTTCCCGTGGTCACCAGGCTGGGACCCAGCCAGACCAGCAAAAAGTTCAAGCTGCACACGATCACACCGATGAGCAGGTAGCCGCGAAAACGCCCCATTTTCAGGCGAGGCAGGTGATCAATGACATAACCCATAATCGGATCGCTGATCCCGTCCATCACCCTGGCAATGAGGAAAAGGGTTCCAATCGCCACAGGATCCAGCCCAACCACATCCGTATAAAAGAGCAATAGATAGGTGTACATCATTGTCATGATCGGGATATTCCCAAAATTAACGCTAAAGAAAGCAATCATTTCTTTAAAACTTAGGAGGCTTGTTTCATGTTGTGGCCCAGCGATGGTTTCCATAGATGTATCGAAATCCTTTTAATTGGTTGGCGTTTTTATTCGAAGTCTTCCAGCCGCCATTCATCTTTCCAAACGATGATCGGCATCTCGTCCTTAAAGCGGATCGGCAGCCAGACATAATTTGCAAAAGCTGTATTAAAATTCGGCATCCGGGAGTTTTTATTCGAACTTTCTTTCGACGGATTCTCGGAAGCATCCGATGGAACCATTCTGAACAACACATCAAACAATCCAGCCACCATTCTGGACATAAAGCGCTTTTGGGGAAAATTTGGCAACCAACGATCTGCGATGGCGATGTACAGATCTTTTTTCCCGGGGATTTTCAATACATCCGAGATCTGTGAGCCGAATGAAGTACCGGATCGATCCGTTGGATGAGGATCGCCAAGAACAGTATAGGGTCCATGCCAATCATCCGCAATTGCGATCTGTGAAGGGTTCGGGAAGTATCCGGTGGTTCCGGAGGTGAAAATGTAGTGTTTCCCGCGATACATAAAATGCACTGGCGCTTCGCGAACACTGGGAGGACGTGGATGAGGAAAATGCTTTGAGAAGGTCCCAGTGACCGAAGTGTAATCATCAGTGAGTTCAGCGCAAATGAGCTCGGTATGGACCTTCTCGAAAAAGAAATAGCCTTTCTTCGATACTGGATCTATTTCAAGATCGAAATCCCCAGCGTCCATTCCTAAAGGCCGGTACCCTTTCTTGATCAGTGTGTACGATCCGAAAAAATCGTCGGCGGTAAGCACTGTCATGGATTGCCTTCGTCCATTCGATTCCATGATCTTCAACCAGCAGATATATTTTCGGGTGGCTTCATTGTATAGAATGTGAGGCCTATCCATCACAGTGGCAGGATAGAGGGGGGAAGTGGGGTCAGCCAGATTGGGTGGAATGATCAGCCCCTTATCTTCCCAGTTATAAAGGTCTTTTGAAACGTAGCATCTAACGCCCCAGTGCCAGACGCTTTTCCCTTTGAGGGTTTTTTCCTTGTTTTCGCCATACCAGTAGTAGAGATCGTCTTTATAAAAAACGCTGCCGCCATGCGCCTGGATGCGTTTTCCTTCGGTGTCCAGCCAGATATTTCCGGGAATTATAGAGGTGTTGTTCATCCGTATCTTTACCTTTTTCTAAACAGCATACTCAAAGGAATAACATCCCGATCCCACATCCACCACAGTGTCTGTTCCAGCTTGGACACAGTTCAACACACCATCAGCATTCCCTGGTGGAATACCTTTTTCTGTGACCGACACAACCGCCGCTCCGGGCAGGGTGATCTCTGCCGTGGTGTTCGCCGGGATGGTGACATGCAGGTGCATCTGCTCGCCTTCGATCCTCCAATCCGAAACGATCAAGCCGTGGACGGACTCGTAGGATGCCTTCGCCCGCGTCAACCCGCCACCCGGCATGGGGTGAATGGCGATGCGCTTGTACCCCGGCTCGGCAGGAGCGATCCCTGCTACATTGCGGTGCAGGAAATCAACCACTGCCCCGGGGCTGTAATGGTTGAGCGACATCCACGGCGTGCCATCCTCTTTGACCCCCTCCCAGGTCTCCCAGATGGTCGTCGCCCCTTGGGTGACCGCGTACAACCAGGAGGGGATGGTCTTCTGGTTGAGCAGTTCGTATGCCATGTCCAACCGCCCATTCTTCGCCAGCACGTGGCAAAGGTAAGTCGTGGAGAGGAAGCCGGTGCCGATATGGTTCCCCGCGTTCTGGATGAGGCGGACGAGATGTTCCAGAATGGCAGGTTCCAATTCGTCCGGCGCTAGGCTGAAGGCAAGCACGCGCACATAGGAAGCCTGGCGGTCGGGTTTGATCCGTCCGTTCTCCCCGATCATTTGCGCCTGGTAGGCAGCCTTAACCTGGTCCGCCAAGGCATGGTATTTTCGCGCATCATCTTGTTTCTTCAGCACCTCGGCGGTCTTTGCCACGAGGCGGGCCGAATTGGAAAAGTACGCCGTGGCGACATATTCGGTACCGAAAATGATACGGGTGGCCATATCAAGTGCAATTTTGAGGCTGGTCCCATTTCCCGGTTCCAGCCATTCCCCCCAGTGGTAGCCGGTGTCCCAGATAAACTGCTGGCGCGCCCGGTAGGCTCGACTGAACCATGTGCGCGGGTTGAAGTATTTTGACCAGTTCATTTTCCGCGCCCGAGTGCGAACATTCTCAACCCAGGCTTTCATGCTCTCGTACTGTGTGTCCAAGAGGGTCTTGTCGCCGTACGCCTGATATAGCGCCCAGGGCATCATTACCGCCACATCCCCCCACCCGGATGAACTGGCATTCAATTCGGGGCGCATCAGTTTTCTGAGACGGTATGGATTGGGAACAAAGTTACCCAACCTGCCATCAGGAAGCTGCTCGTGGCGAAGCTCGGTCAGCCACTTGCGGAAGAAGGCGCGGGTATCCATCAGAAAGGAGGCCGAGGGGGCGAAGATCTGCGCGTCACCCGTCCAGCCAGCGCGCTCGCGCTGCGGGCAGTCAGTGGGCAGGTCGAGGAAATTACTTTTCATGCTCCACATGGTATTTTGATGGAGCTGGTTGATCAGCGGATCGGAGCATTCGAAGGTGCCGGTCGGCAGCATGTCACTGTAGATGGCGACCGAGTAGAAGTCTTCCGGTTTCGGTTCACCGGGGTAGCCCTCCACCAAAACGTAGCGAAAACCGTGCACGGTGAAGTGCGGCTCGTATTCTTCATCCCCTTCCCCTTTCAGCGTGTAATGCACTTCCTGGAAAAACGGCTTGCCCCGAGGTTTGAAAATGAACAGGTTTTCCTGGGTGAAATTTCCATTCTTGTCGAGCGCTTCCCCGTGCCGCAGGCAAACAGTCGTCCCCTTCGTCCCACTTACCTTGAAATGCACCACACCAGCCAGGTTCTGCCCGAAGTCCAGGACGGTTTCCCCCTTTGGCGTTTTGATAACCCTGGGATGGAAGGTTTCTTTGCGCCGTACCGCAACGCCCATCGAGGCGACCAAATGACTCTTCTCGTGCGCCACCACCCGGACCGGTTTCCAGGCGCGGTCGTCCAAGGCGGCCTGACACCATCCAGGCATTTCCAGGCGCGCGTCGTAGACCTCGCCATCCTTCATGTCGGACTTCAGGATGGGACCGGTGGTCGCTTTCCACTCGGGACCGCTAGCGATCATCACCTGCCCGTTATCAGTCTCGATTCTTAACAGTGCCAGCAGCCCCAGGCGCGTGCCGTAGACATTGCGGTCATTGTGGACATATACTTTTCCCCGATACCAGCCGTCGCCCAGGATGGCACCCAGCGCATTCTCGCCTTTCTGCAGCATGCGGGTGACATCGTATACCTGGTATTGGAGCATCTTGTCGTAGGGGGTGTAGCCCGGCGTAAAAGCCTGATCGCCAACGCGCTGCCCGTTCAACCAGGCTTCATACAGCCCGTGGGCGGTGATGTATAAACGAGCTGATCTCACCGTCTTGTCCAGCTTGAAACTGCGACGGAAGAAGGGGCAGGGATTGAACGCTTTCGGATCTTCGTCCCAGCCCACCTCAATCCAATCCGCCGTCCATTCTTTCTCGTCGAACAATCCCATCTCCCACCAGGCAGGCTCGCTCCAATCCGATGGCTGATCGTTCTGGTCCCACACTTTCACCCGCCAGTGGATCCGCTCTGCGGAAAGGCAGTCCGGTCCCTCATAGCGAACGGAGGTTGTATTGTCTGATGCAACCCTGCCCGAATCCCAGAGCAGCTTCCCGGCATCCAAATCGGTGAGGCTGCGCGCCGCCTGCACCTCGTACGCTCCTTGAAGGACGGACCGCTTTTCGCTGGCAATCTGCCAGCTCAGGCTTGGTTTGTGCACATCGATCCCCAAGGGATTTTCCAGGTATTCGGTGCGAAGTCTTTTTGCATGAATACAGCCTGATTCCAATGTTTTTGTAGTCATGAGATTCTCCGGTTTCCCAAGGATACCCAGAAGGCAACCTGCGTTTTTTGTTTCATTGCATCCTGACTGCTATTCCCAACGTACAGGGTATATACCTTATCCAATACCCATTGTGCGGTATGTGCGTCATAGAATTTAAGATCATCCTTGTCAACAAAGATCGAGATGTTCTTTGTCTCTCCCGCCTTCAATTCCACACGTTGGTAGCCTTTCAATAATTTCACAGGACGATCCTGGTCCGCGCCATTGGAGCCGGCATACACTTGAACGATCTCAGCCCCATCCCTGTCACCAGTATTTTTTACAATAACACTAACCCTGACAGTATCCCCCTCATCCACCGCGTTTAAATGATCGATCGTGAACTTGGTGTAGCTGAGGCCAAATCCGAATGGGAAGGCAGGCTGGATATCCTTTTTATCGAATAGGGTATATCCATGATAGTACCCGTATTCGATCTCGTAGGGTTTCTGCCCAATCTCTAGGAAAACCGGATAATCTGCCTCATCCTTCGCGACCGTGAACGGCAGCTTCCCGCTTGGATTGACCTCCCCGCACAGGATGTTCGCTAATGCCGATCCGCCTTCGACCCCGCTGTAATAGTTCATAATGATGGCATCCGCGTATTGTTTCCACTCCTCAACAATGAAGGCGCAGCCGCTGAAAAGCACTACCACAACTTTCTTGCCAGCGTCCTTCATTGTTTTGATCAAAACCATTTCCTTGCTGGAAAGCCTCAAACTGACCCGGTCGCCACCACTGTTTTTGGGTTTGACTTTTGTTTGAAATCCGACATGAGCGACAAATTCCCCTTCCCAATTGCTGTTGCTCCCGGCACAAATTACCACCACATCCGAGTCTTTGGATGCCTCCAGGGCTTTATTCACATCGGTCCCCTGTGCAAAAGAAACCCTCTCAAAGAGTTTCTTTAGCCCGGCGTAGGGAGTAATGACACCTTTGCTGTACACCCGGCTGCTGCCATGATCACCAATATTCTCCTTATCCGCATAATCGCCTGTGACCGTGATTGTCGTATCTTTGTTGAGCGGCAGGATACCGGAATTCTGTAATAACACCATCCCTTTTTCGGCAACTTCCCGCGCCAACTCCCTGTGTTTTTGAGATGCAACAACGCTTTTGCTTCTCGGCTTGATATTGGGGACTGTTCGGATGAGAACACTAACAATATTCTTTACCGCCCGATCAATGTGTGTGATATTCAGCCGGCCATCCTTCAACATCCTGCTGATCTTTTTATATTTATTGGTGAACATCATCTCGATATCACAGCCAGCTCGCAAGGAGTGTTCGGCATCATATACACCCCATATGAAATCAGATATAACAAACCCATCGAAGCCCCACCTGTTCCGAAGGATATCGTTCAGGAGCTTTTGATTTTCGCAGCAATAGAAATCGTTGACACGGTTGTAGGCGCCCATGATGGATAGTGCACCCGCCTTGACGCATTTTTTGAAATGCGGCAGATAGACTTCATGCAGTGTCCGGTCATCCACACTGACATTGATGTGGAAGCGGAGGTCTTCGATGCTGTTCAGGGCATAATGTTTCGGACAGGCGATCAGTCCATCCTCCTGCACCGAGCGGGTCAATGTGGCGCCCATCCTCCCTAGAAGGAACGGATCCTCCCCGTAACTCTCCTGGCTCCTGCCCCAGCGCGGATTCCGTACCAGGTTAATGCAGACCCCTGCAAAATAATTCGCTCCCTGCGCGATGGCTTCGTCCGCGATCAGCTTCCCAACGCGATATTCCAGGTCATCGTCGAAAGCCGACGCGCGGCACATGGAGACTGGCAGGCAGGTGCTGTTGCCCATCACCACACCCCGCGGTCCGTCTGTGAATAATACTGGTGGGATCCCCAGCCTCTTGCACCCTCCCGCTGGTAAAGGTTCATAGTTATAGGCTCTGCCCTGCAAGATAATGTGCTTCAGAGAGACCAGCAAACCGCGGCCGGCGAGCATATAGATTTTCTCCTTCAAGGTCATCTCTGCTACCAAAGCATCTACTTGCTGTGCCAGGTTTTCTTTGGTTTTGTTATTGTTGTAGTTCTTTACTGCAGCTTCAAAGTTCATATTACGCCTCCGGGTCGAAAGGATCACAAGATGAGTAATAGATGGGTATCTGTATAGGATCCAGAGGAACTTACCGGATATTGCAAACCGTAATGGATATGCCGGCGTTTTCGATTTTCTGCTTCCATTCCGGGGAAATGCCGTTATCGGTGTACAGGCAGCAGATCTGGTCTGGACGGGCAAAGGGGGTCAGGTCTTCCTTGCCCAGTTTGCTGGAATCGACCAGGGCGTAGACTTGCTGCGCCGACTCGATCGCCTTCTTTTTGAGTTGGGCCTCTTCGAGATGCACCTCGGTCAGGCCTCTTTCGACGCTGAAGCCGCTGGCTGAGACAAACGCTTTCTGAATGTGCAAGTCCTGGATGACCTGTTCGCTAAATAAACCGGTGACCGACGAACCGTCCGGGTTAAGGATGCCGCCGATCAGGATTACTGTGTTACTTGTGTTCTTTGCCAGGAGCTGGGCAACATCCAGACCGTTTGTCACCACCCGTAAGCGCTGTTTGGATTCCAGTGCGAGTGCCAGGTAATAGATGGTGCTGCTGGCGTCCAGAAGGATTGAATCACAATCCTGGACCAATTCCGCGGCCATCCGCGCAATGAGTTCCTTTTCAAAAGCATGCTCCCGATGACGCGATGCAAAGGAAGTATTACTGAAGTTTCTCTGCTCGTTTAATACCGCGCCCCCGTGAAAACGTGTCAATCGTCCTTCCTCTTGCAAGGCATTCAAGTAATTACGGACAGTACCTTCGGAGATGCCAAGCGCAAGAGCAATTTCGGGGACACGTAAACCCGACTGTTTCCTAAGGAGATCTACTAGCGATTGGCGGCGTTCATAGGTTGTCATGGTGCAGTCTCCTTTACTCGACCGAATACTCCAGAAAACATTATAATGATTTAATGATAACTGTCAATATATCCAATAATTCAACAATATTCGTCAATATTATTCCATCACTATACGATACAGTGTGAGGAAGAATGGCAGGTATCACCGCAGTTAATCGTGGTCAACTGGCCGACCTTTGAGCCAGTAGGCGGAAAGCATGAGAAGGTCTGCCGCGCTGTGCGGGTGGTTTCCAGCGAGGC
>JBFYSM010000124.1:0-2721 GCA_041301605.1 Chloroflexota bacterium
AGGGAAAGTACGATCTCGGCCAGGATCGCCTCCATAATGATGCCAACCATGGGACCGATGATGATATTGCCGATGCTGAACAACTTCAGCACCATGGCGATGATCCCCACGAAGATGGTCGTACCACGGCGCGGCACGAACTGCCGGGCGATCATGGCGATCATCAGACCGATGGCGGACAGAACCGCCCCGCTGAACGGGATATTGAGCGCCTTGAGTACGGACCCCAGGCTGATCTCCACCACGCCCCACAGGGCGCCGAAGACTGCCAGGGTTACCAGTTGGCGGGTGGTCAGTTTCAATTTCATATTGCCTCCAAGTGATGGATGTTTTGGGGATATGGATCAGATTCTTGGAAAGGAACTTCCGGCTCATCCCGACCCGGAACCGGGACGCGGCCATCGAGGGCGATGCGGCCCGCCTCCAACAGGAGCACCCGCCGGGCGTAGCGGTGGACCAACTTGTAGTCATGGGTGATCAACAGGATGGTTGTCCCCGAACGGTTCAACTGTTGCAGGAAGCTCATCATTTCTTCGAGATGTCTCCAATCCTGGCCAAGGGTCGGCTCATCCAGGATCAGCAGGCGCGGCCCCAGCGACAGGCAGGCTGCCAGAGCAGTGCGTTGTTGCTGACCGGTGGACAAGGCTAATGGAGAACGTTCTTGCAGCGCAAGCAGGTCGGTTTTTTCCAGGGTCTGGAGATGTTCAGATGGGTTAAAGCGGTTGTAGTTGCGCGGCGCAAAGGCGACTTCATCATCCACACTGTCGGTAAAAAGCTGGTCCAGGGGATTCTGGAACAGCAGGGCAATATCCAGGCCGGGATAGGGGCGCCTGCGCTGGCAATAGCTGACCTTTCCCTGGCGCGGTCGCAGCAAACCGGCAGCTGTCAGGGCCAGGGTGGTCTTGCCGGAACCGTTCTCGCCCACCAGGGCAACAAATTCCCCGCTAAACAGTTTCAAGTCCAGGTTCTGCAAAACAGCCAGACGCTGGTAGCCGGCTGTCACGCCCTGCATCTCGAGGAGCAGGGAACTGCCAGGCGCAGGATGACCATTGGGCTGCAGCAGCTGGCGCCAGGGAACCGGCGCGGTTTCCACCGGACGTCGCAACCCAAAACGGGAGAGATTTTCGTGATCCCCCAGCATCTGGTGAAAAGGACCATCCACGGCGATCCGCCCATCATCCAATATGATGACACGTTCACAAAGGCGAGCGACTTCCGCCAGGCGGTGCTCGATCATCACGATGGTCAAACCCTCGTTTTTTCGCAATTCTTGCAGCGTATCCACAACCTGCTGGGCGCCCAGGACATCCAGAGAGGCGGTAGGTTCATCCAGAACCAGCAGGCGTGGTCGCATGGCCAGGGCCGCGGCAATGGCCACCTTTTGTTTTTGCCCTCCTGATAAGTCTGCCGGCCTGGCATCATGCAGTGCCTCCAAGCCAGTGGCCTTCAACGCCCAGTCCACCCGCTGCTGCACTTCTGCCTCGGATAAGCCCAGGTTCCGGGGGCCAAAGGCGATCTCATCCGTAACACGCAGGTGGAAGAGCTGTGCGCCCGGGTTTTGGAAAACCACCCCGATCGATCCAGATAATTCCGCCAGACCATGCTCGCCTACCACCAAGCCATTCACCTGCACCTGGCCGCTCAAACGGGCGGGTATGGCATGCGGGATGAGGCCGGTCAGGGCGCGTCCCAGGGTGCTCTTGCCGCACCCGGAGGGGCCAGTGATCAGAACACATTCCCCCTCGGCTACATCAAAGGATACCTCCTGGAGGGCTGGCTGATCCCCATACCAGACCGAAAGGTCGCGTACTCTGATCATCCGGCATCCTTCCTGGCCGGGAGTTCCATCACATCCGCCCCGGGCCAGCGTTCGAGTGCCTGGGGGAGCAGTTCTGGACGAATCACCACGCAAGCCAGTTGGTAACGAAATGAGTCAATGAGGGCGAATGCGTTCGTAAATCCAGCCTGATGCTCGAATTCAAGAGGTCCAAGTTCATCCAGAACGAGAAGCTGGCAATGCTGGATAGCTCCGAGCCGCGCGTTCCCCCAATTCAGCACATCAGGGTCGAATTCCCAGGCTCCATATAGCAGACCGGATTTTTTCTCTCCCTTCCGGACAGCCAGGCAACGCCGAACGCTGGTCTCCAGATCCATCAAATCGATCTGTACCTTTCGGCGATCAACAAAAACAGCCGGCGAAAGCAATCCGGCCACTTCCAGGCCTCGGTTCCGCGCCAACTCCACCAACTGCTGGCACCAGGATGTTTTGCCGGCTCCTCGCTGGCCGCTAATTAAGAGCAATTGATGGTGGTTTACCGGTTGAGTAGAAAGACTCGCCAGGAGTTCGGCCGGCGAGTCTAAAACAACAGTCTGCACAGACGTAAGCTCCTTTCCAATTCGATCCCAAAAACTGGGATTTCGGGAGGCCGCCGCGTTTCCTTGGTGACCCTGATCCCCTCACGGGAGGGGATTGCCTGTCTGGCCCTGGCTTTGAGCTGTAGGTCAGGCAGGTCGGAGAAACCTCATATCACAAGAAATTTTTCTATTGCTGTATGATACACTCCATGGCCCCAGTACACAACCTCCACTGGTGGCATTTTCATCTCACCCTTCCGGGTGATTGAAAGGATTTGTGAGTTATTACCCGAGGATGGATCATTTTTTCAGATCATCCCTGATCTTCTTGATTTCATCTAAAACTTCCAGTTCGGTCTTGAGCTC
>JBFYSM010000142.1:0-3683 GCA_041301605.1 Chloroflexota bacterium
TGGCAATTCCCAGGGTGTTGTGGGTGCCCAGCGCACCGGCTTTCATGGTCTGGATGGGCAGGTTGAAATACCCGACCGGCGACTTGGGGTTTGGGCTGGCGGGGGAAGCAAAGTGCAGCACGGCCTCCACCCTGCCGGGGATGAAGATGTAATTGGATACATCGTGCCGGTAGAAACTGAAATTTGGGTTTCCCATCTGGTGGGCCAGGTTCCCCGGCTTGCCCGTGATGAAATTATCCATCCCGATGACCGTGTGCCCGTCTGCCAGGAAGCGGTCACATAGGTGGGAACCAAGAAAACCCGCTGCGCCAGTAATGAGTATTCGCATGCTGCCTCTGTTATCTCTTAGATCTCACTTCTTCTTTTACTCGCTGCATCGTTCACTTCCAATCGATCTGATCCATCAACCCATCCCCGGTGACCTGGTAAACCTGTCCGCTGCCGGTATCGATCATCCACAGGTTGCCCTGGTAGAGGATCGCCAGCAGGTAAGCTCCTCCGGCAGTTGGTTGGGGCGCCCAGGCTGGCGTCTGTGGTTCGAGTCCGGGCAGGCCTTCATCCGGGAAGAGCACTTGCCGGTTGGAACCGTCCCGGTCCATGGTGACCAGGCGGTAACGGCTGGTATCGCTCTGCTCCGGGAAGGCGGCTTCCAGGAATGCGATCTGGTAACCCCTTTCGAGCCCTGTTTCCAGGAGCGGGGAAACGGTCGGATAAGCGAACATGCCGGTATTGGCTGAAAGGAGCACGTTGGCGCTGTTGGCCAGGGAAATCGCGTTCAGGTCGAAGTAGGGTGATTCCTCGGCGCTGACCAGGCCGCTGGCGGGAGCATGTGTAACAATATAGAGCGTTGCGCCATCCAGCCCCCAGGCCAGGCCAGGGATCCAGGCCCAATCGCTGCGGGTCTGCAGGGGTGTGATATCGAGCAGCGGGATGAGTTCGCCCTCTTTTACATCCACCAGGCCGATGCCATCAGGACGGGTGTATGCCAGTTGTTCCCCATTATATGAGTAAACGTAGGTGCTGCCCCACCAGCCATAGATACCGCCCGCATTTGCCTCCACAACTTCCGTGGGTTTGCTCAACGGACCGCTGAGCGTGAACCTGAGCGTGTAAAGATCGTTGTTCGCCTGCCAGCCGGGGGCCGCCTGGCGTGGCTCGACTGTGGAATAGACAACGGTGCGGGTGTCCGGGATCCAGTTGCCAAAATGGATCACATTGGATACCTTCAAATCGATGGGTTCCTGCAGCCCGCCTTCGATGTTGACGACCCATAGGGTATTGATCTCCTCCCCGGCCGGCCGGGTGGATTTGCGCGAGAAGAGCAGCCAATTGCCGGAGGGCGAAATGGACAGGATGCGGCCATCCAGGTCGCCGGTGGTGACCACCGGGCGCCGGTTGGCTGTCGAGCCTTCCATGATCCAGGCATTCCCGCCTGCCACATAGGCCAGCTTGCCGGGGATCGTCAGGGGCGAGAAGGGGGATTGTACGCCCACCATGATGATCTCCGGTTGGGATGCTTTTAGGATGATTTCCCGGACCACATTGCTGCTGGTCTCAATATCATCTTCGTATACATATCTAACGGTGATCTCTTTCGATCCATTCGAGCCGGATTGCAGCAAGCGGGTCTCGCCCTGCGGCAAGGACTCGTTGCGCAGTTCCTGGTGTTCGAATGGGATGATTTCCTGCTGGGTTTCGAATTCCTCCCGTACGCGCCTGACCTGGATGCTGCTGCCATCCGAAAGGAGGCTGTAGGCCGGCGGGTCGAGGCGGTCCAGTTCGCCCAGGCTGATCCCGGCTGCATCCAGGGCTTCCTGGACGGTACTCCCGGCGGGGATCTTGCTCTCCAGCGTTTGCCCATCCACAGAGATGGTGACGGTCACATCGCGCTGGAGGATCTGGGGCTGGCAGGCGACCATCAATACCTGCAGAAGCGCGAGGATGCAAATGGAAAAATATCTTGCTTTCATTCGTCGCGGTATAATCCAGGCGTTATTTGACCCGGCCGGTGATCGCCATCATCCCATCCGAGATGACGATCGCCTCGATGCGGAAGCCGGTTGCCACCGGGCCAAGCGCCCCGGTATAGGCTTCCGAGACGATCGCGGTGGCGGCTTCCTTCAACCCTTCCGGGACGGGCAGCGGACCGAAGTCGGCCTCGGAGAGTTCGATGGCCAGTTTGCCCTCCGCATCCGCGTAGGCAGTAAAGATGATCCGGGCTGTTGCCAGGTAGTAACCCTTCTGGGCTGTCCCATAGATCTGGATCTGGCCATCCCGCAGGTAAACCTGGGGATTGGTGATGAATGGGTCAGGCTGTTCCTGGAGTTTGAAAGCCAGGTAGGATGTAATCTGGGTTTCATTGATGATGAAAGTCACCTGGCCAGATCCAGCCCCGGTTGCCAGCGCCTCCTGGATGCTCTGTTTTATCTGTTCAACCGCTTCGGTCGAGATCGGGATGGGCGTATCCGGGTAATCCGGCCCGCCCACGTTGATGGTGCAGGCCAGCGCGGACAGGATGAGAACGAATAATGCGACTTGAAAACGAATTTTGGCAGTCATTGGAACAATCCTTCCTTGGAACGGGAGTTATTATAGCATGAGCGAATCTGAACGAGAGACCCGGAATATCCAATCGGCAGTCGAGGCCTTGTTGTTCGTGGCGGCAGAGCCGGTGGCGGCCGCCCAACTGGCGGCCGCGTTGGAGGTATCCCCGGCGGCGATCGATGCGGCTCTGAAGGAATTGGAGGAATCCCTCCTGGCCCGCGGCCTGCGCCTGCAGCGCCACGCCGGGCGCGTCCAGTTGACCACTGCGCCGGAGCTGGCGGAGGCCGTCGAGCATTTCCTGGGGCTGGAGGCCACCAGCCGCCTGAGCCGGGCGGCACTGGAAGCCCTGGCGGTGATCGCCTACCAGCAGCCGGTCACCCGCCCGCAGGTGGACGCAGTGCGGGGCGTCAACAGCGATGGGGTGATGAAGAGTTTATTGAGCAAGGGGTTGATCCATGAAATGGGGCGCACCGATGGCCCCGGACGCCCGATCCTGTACGGCACCTCGCCGTATTTCCTGCAACATTTCGGCCTCAATTCGCTGACCGAGATGCCGCCCCTGCAATTGCCCGAGGATGAGGCCAATGGTCAGCACAACGAAGCCTTGAAGGGATGAGCGCAGGCAGGTGGTACTGGGGGTAATGGGTTTCGATCGCCAAACGACTTCTCTGTACAGAGAACGATTTATTGTTCCTTGACGGCCGCCGCGATGATGCCCAGGATGGCAACACCTGCAGCGGCCAGGAACCCCACCTGGATCCCACTAAAGAGGCCATTGACCGCATCCTTGGCCAGGTGGGTGGTGAGGATCGCCCCGGCCAGGCCGATGCCGAGCACCATCCCAACGTTGCGGCTGGAGGCTAAAATCCCGGCCGCGATGCCCTGGCGCGGGCGGGGAGCGGAACCCATCAGGGCGCTATTGTTGGGCGAGATGAAGATGCCCGTGCCCAGGCCGCAAACAGCCATGCCCAGCGCGGCCAGCCAGAGCGGTGTGGCGGAACCCAGGCGGGAGAGGATGAAAAGCCCGCCGGCCAGGATCAGCATGCCCAGCATGCCCGGCCAGCGTGAACCGATCCGGTCTGAAAGGGTGCCGCTGATGGGGGCGGCAATGGCCATGATGATCGGCTGGGCGGTGAGCA
>JBFYSM010000146.1:0-3248 GCA_041301605.1 Chloroflexota bacterium
GATATTCGAGAAGACAGTAGGCCCAATCGAGGGGGATATTTTCAGTAAATATCAACGTTTGGAGGCCGAGATTCCTTTCGAAGATGTTCATCTTTTAGCGCCCATGCAGCCCAGCAAGATCGTCTGTGTTGGTCGGAATTATGTGGAACATGCCAAAGAGCATGATGTTGAGGTTCCCAAGGTGCCATTGATTTTCCTGAAACCACCGTCCTCCATAATTTCCCCGGGCGAATCCATTGTACTGCCTCCACAATCCCAACAGGTGGAACATGAGGCGGAACTTGTGGCTGTTATTGGGAAACGAACACGAGGCATCACACCTGAACAAGCCCATGCTCATATTTATGGTTATACCGTCGGAAACGATGTAACTGCCCGAGACCTCCAGCGCTCTGATGGCCAATGGACGCGTGCCAAAGGCTTCGACACATTCTGTCCTTTCGGGCCGTGGGTGGATACCGAATTCGATCCATCCGATGCCCTCATCACCTGTAAAGTCAGTGGCCAGCCGCGCCAGATGGCTTCCACGCGCGACCTGGTATTCAGCGTTAGCACCGTGATTGCTTTTGTTTCATCGGTCATGACCTTGGAACCAGGCGACCTGATCTTCACCGGAACACCGGCTGGTGTTGGACCATTGAAAGCGGGGGATTTGGTGGAAATCGAGATCGAAGGATTGGGCAAGCTATCCAACCCGGTGGCATCTGGGTCGAAATAAGCATCCCGGTTCTAAAATCATGGTTATCCAATGCGACAGATGGTTGTGCGCCTTGCACCGGAACTCTTCAGAGCTTGCGCAACCCGATCGGCATCTGCCATGTCAACCAAAGCGATCATGTTGCCTCCTCGTCCGCCACCCGAAAGTTTGGCCCCCTGCGCTCCGGACCCGCGCGCGGCTGCCGTCAAACGGTCCAGTTCGAGGCTGGAAACTCCCAGTTCCTGCAGCATGGAGTGGTTCTCATCCATCAAGGGACCCAGGGCAGAAATGTTTCCGCATTCTATTGCCTGGCGGGCTTCTTGGACAACAATGGCAATCTGATTGAAGATTTTTTCCAATTTTTCAGGGTTGCTGTCCCATGCCCGGCGTACATCCCCTACCGTATCCTTTGTGGGGCTGGGGATGCCAGTATCCCCGATCACGACTACAAATGGCCAGCCGATGCGTACGAATTCGAGCGGCATGCCTTTGACAAAGTAGACCGGCTTTCCATAACAAACAACGGTGTTATCGATGCCCGAAGGCGTGCCGTGATGGATGCGCTCTACTTCGAATGCCAGGGAATTGACTTTTTCATCCGGCAGTGGATTTCCAAGGAAGCCTGAAAGAGCCCGGATGATGGCGACCGAAACCGCCGCGCCGGATCCCAACCCGGCAGCCACCGGGATCGTGGATTCAACGTGCACGGTGCAGGCAGGTGGGCGGGAAATGCTCAGGGCAGAGAGCGTTCCCTTGATCGCGGCTGCCAGTGGATGGTCAGCACGCAGCGCTGCCAGGGAACTGGAAAGGCCAATCCCCGGTGCTTCGATCTGGATTTCTCCGGGGACTGCCATCAGTTTCGAGACTGTGGCAGTCGCCTGTACATCGTTGACCGGTACAGCCAATGCCGGTCTCCGGTATACGACGGCATGTTCGCCAAATAGGATGATTTTTCCGGGTGCGGTAGCAGTGGTTGTCATAGGGTGTTCCTACATGAAATAGAAGATGATGAGCACTGCGATCCCCCACAGCAAAATGGTTGCCTGCAGGGGACGGTCGGAGAGCAGGATCTCCTCCGGCGCGCCGCCGCTGTGCTTCACTTGGATGAGATAGAGATAGCGGAAGATGGCGTATACCACGAAGGGTATGGTCAGCATCAGCGCATGATCGCCGGGCGCTTCTGGGCGGAAGAATGTGTAGAGAGCATATGCCACGATGGTTGTACTGGAAACAATGATAATGAATTGGTCGAGCAGGGGGATGGTGTAGCCATCGAGCACTTTCCGGTGGGAACTGGCATCCTGGTTCAGTAAAGCAAGTTCTGCACGGCGCTTGCCAAAACCGAGGTAGAGCGCCAGCAGGGTCATCATCACATACATCCAGGGGGAGAAGCGTTCCACGATGATCAGCGTCGTTCCGGCATGGACGCGCAGCACGAAACCGGCCGCGATGATCAAGGTGTCCAATATCGGGATATGCTTGAGCCATTTGGAGTAAACCAGCATCAAGACAAGGTAAACAATGAGGATCAAGGCAAATGCCGGTGCAAGAAGATAACCCAGCCCAATGGTAATCAATGCCAGGAGCACCCCTGTGGCAATGGCTACTCTGATTGGCAGTTTGCCGGATGGCAGCGGACGGTTACGTTTTTGCGGATGTTGCCGGTCAGCTTCGATATCGAGCAGATCGTTGAACAGGTATACTGCGCTTGAAATGGAACAGAACAATATAAACCCAGCCAATGTTCGCAGGAAATCAGGAAGTATGAAAAGCTTGCCATCGAACACCAACGCACCGAAGAGGAAGGCGTTTTTCGTCCATTGGCGGATGCGCATGGTTTTGAGCAGGGCTTTCAGCATGGGTGTATTTTACCTGATTGCATCCATATTCTGGATGTCGGGTTGTTACTTTGGATGAATCCATTCGAAAATCCAGGCTGTATGCTCGAATGCGTACAACATCATACTCCCAATTTTCTCCTTCTTCCGGCGATTCCCAGAGAACCAAGATATTTGATTTGTGGGTGAATCGTTATACAATATAACGGGAACGATAATTCTAGGCAAATCCGTTCCCCCGAAAGCAGAGATGCAAGCAAAAAATTCGCGCTTGGTTTCACGATGGTTAACATGATCCAAACGAAAACCGGACATTTTCTCCAAGGTATTTTATGGGGTCTCACCAGCCTGCAATTCACAGGTTGCATTGCTTTTGATAGCGAGCCCCATCCTGTTTCCTGGTGGATCCTGGGTGGATTGGGACTGGCGCTACTGGGGGGTACGATTGGTGGGCTGCTCGGTATCCGAAAATTCAATCGACGCTTGAACCATATGAAAGTGGATCTCGATGAGAGAGCTGCCCAGGTTGAGCAGCAGCGAAAGGAACTCGAGTCGCTTTATCGGGCAGATGACGAACTGCGCCGGCATCTACACCTGGATGATGTTCTACAATCCCTGGTCAACACGGCAGTGGAGTTGCTGCATGCCGACAAAGGTTCCCTGATGATCTGGGATGAAAAAAAAGAAAGATTGGTCGCTCGAGCGGCTTATGG
>JBFYSM010000154.1:0-3959 GCA_041301605.1 Chloroflexota bacterium
CAGCCTTGGAGCCAGCAGGTTCCACATCTTCCGCACAGTGACATTGCCATTGCTGATTCCTGGCATCGCAAGTTCTTTTTTGCTACTATTCGTTGAGTCGCTAGCTGACCTGGGGAACCCTCTGTTCATTTCAGGAAATAAAACGGTTCTATCGGCGCAGATCTTCCTTGCCGTGATTGGAGAATACGATTACCAGAAAGCATCTGCATTATCTTTGATATTAATTATTCCAACGTTGTTGTTGTTTATGATTCAACGGTATTATGTGAACCGCCGTTCATATATCTCAGTCACCGGCAAGCCATCCGGTGCCCAGATCACTGAAAAAGATCCGTTCATCCGCTGGGGATTTAACATTGCGGCTTACCTGATCTGTGCGTTTGTGATCATGCTTTATATCACCATCATCTACGGCTCCTTCAGTTCCACCTGGGGTGTGGATTTCACGCCGACACTAAAGCATTGGTCGATGACAGTCACACGCGGGGTGGAAGCGATTTTGGATACAACCTTTTTGAGCGCTCTGGCAACACCCTTTGCCGCCTTCCTGGGGATGGTGATTGCCTGGTTGGTTGTGCGAAAGAGATTCAGTGGCAAGGAAGCCCTGGATTTCAGTTCAAACCTTGGAGGGGCAGTTCCCGGAACGATCCTGGGGATTGGTTTTGTGATGGTTTTCAACAAACCGCCCCTCGCGCTGGCAGTGGCAATTTATGCGGTGTTGGCCATATTTTTTGTCTTGGTGGTGGGCAAGAATGCCTGGGAAAGGCTGGTTATATTGCTGCTCGGAACTGCAGCCGGCTTTCTATCCACCAAGCTTGAAGCGAACATGCTCTTTTATTTGCTGGGAGGTCTCTATCTGTTCCTGGGCATTTTATTGCTTTTCACCCGGAAGAAGATCATGGGTCCGCTAATCTCAGCTTTGCTGGGGGTTTATGTGATGAGCACCAATTGGGCAGACGCGCTCGTCAAGCCCATCGCGGACTTCAGCAGGAGTATCGAGCGCGGCTTCTGGAGCAATGCAATATTCCAATTCTCAGATCACCTTAAAGTCATCCTTCAGCCGCCACCATCCCTGTTAGCGATATTCCTGATATTTGCGGGAGTGCTTCTACTCCAGGGATTGAAACATCGAATACCAAGAGTTCTTGGGGGGATTGTAGCCCTGGTCATTCCTTGTGCCATGTCTTTCCTGGGCGTTCCTTTCTCACTGGTTGGCGGTGCTTACATTATCATGGCAGCTTTCATTGTGCGAAGTCTACCGGCCTCCGTGCGTGCTGGTGTGGCTTCTTTGCAACAAATCGATCCATCAATAGAAGAGGCTTCGAATATCCTTGGCGCGGATGCGCAATATACTTTCCGTAAAGTAACCCTGCCGCTTATCCTGCCAGCCCTGCTGGCTGGTTTGATCTTCAGTTTTACCAGGCACATGACAAGCCTTTCTGCGATCATATTCCTGGTCAGCGCAAAATGGCGGATCGTAACCGCATCGATACTCAGTGAATGGGAGCAGGGAGGGGTCAGCATCGCGGCTGCCTACTCCACACTGATCATCCTGTTTGTCATGATTGCCATTGCTGTTTTGAATATCGCCACAAAGCGCCTTTTCCGCGGTCGTGATGGCGTCGATCTCAGTCAAGGACTATAACCCATATAGAATTGAGAAATCCCATGTACCTAACTTTAGAGAACATTACGAAAGTTTTCCCGGGCCGGGGCAATGTTGGTGAGGTTACCGCCGTACATAATGTGGATCTGGAGATCCAAAAGGGAGAGTTGGTGACCCTGCTGGGGCCATCCGGATGTGGGAAAACCACAACACTTCGGATGATTGCCGGGTTTGAATTCCCTACAACAGGAAAGATCTTCTTGGACGGTCAGGAAATCAATGCACTACCGCCACACAAAAGGGATATGTCGATGGTTTTTCAAAGCTATGCCATATTTCCTCATCTTACGGTTTTTGAAAACATTGCTTACGGATTGAACGTACAACGATTGAGCAAAAAGGTGATTTCCGAGCGCGTGAACCGCGTACTGAACCTGGTTCACCTCGAAGGGTATGGTGACCGCGCACCAGGTCAGCTATCCGGTGGTCAACAACAGCGGGTGGCGCTGGCGCGTGCCCTGGTGATGGAACCCAAGGTTCTGTTGATGGATGAACCGCTTTCGAACCTGGATGCAAAACTACGCGAGGAGATGCGTACAGAAATCCGCCGGATCCAGAAGGAACTGAATATCACCAGTGTCTATGTAACCCACGATCAAATCGAGGCCATGACACTTTCTGACAAAATTGTGGTCATGAACCAGGGGATTATCGAGCAGATTGGGAATCCAATTGAAGTATACCGATTTCCAAACAGCCGGTTTGTTGCAAATTTCATCGGGCGCGCCAATTTCGTTTCCGGCGTTGTCAGGGCTCTGGATAATCATAAGTTGACAGTCAAGTCACTTGGCGAAAATCTAACCTTATCAGGGGTGAAGCGCGAGTTCCAGAACGGGGAGGAGGTTACCTTAATTGTCCGGCCTGAGATGATCCAGATCAAAAAGACCGGTGGCACCTACAAGGGAGTCATCCGTCGGGCCGTGTATCTTGGTGATGTGATCGAGTATGTCGTGGAGATCAACGGATTCCCGGTGCTTGGTGTCGAAACGGATCCCCACGTAACCGAACTCTTCCTGGAAGGGGATGAAGTAACCGTTGGTTTTGCAGAGGACTGCATCCAGGTGTTACCGGCAGAGAAGAAAAATTGAGCGATTTCGACATTCTAATGGTTGGCAATTTCGCCAAAGACAAATTGATCGTGGATGGCGTGGAGCAAATTGCCTCGGGAGGGGGTGTTTACTATGGGAGTGTTGCCATCAAGAGGCTTGGACGAACGGTGGCAATCGTCACCCGCTTACATCCCGACGATTTCCACAGGTTGGAAGAACTGCGGTCTGAAGGGGTGACCGTATTTGCGTCGAAAGCCGAGGGCACATCCGGCATCGCGAACTATTACCAATCGACGGACATGGAACGCCGGATCTGCAAGCCGATCGGGTTTGGCGGAAAATATGGCCTTTCTGATATCCCTGATCTCCATCCGCGTGTGATCATCCTTTCCCCGTTGTTTGCGGGAGAAGTGGATCTGCAACTGCTGAAAATCCTGGCCTCCCGATCGCCGGTCGCCCTGGATATCCAGGGATTTATCCGCGTCCCGGTGGAAGGTGGTTTGGAGTTCCGCCCATGGGATGAGATGGAGGAAGGCTTACGGTTTGTCACCTATCTGAAGGTTGACTTGGCGGAAGCAGAACATCTGACCGGTTTATCCGATCTTAGGGGCGCCTGCGAAAAATTGATGGAGATGGGCCCGAAAGAGATCGTTCTGACCCAATCATCGGGTGTCACGGTCTTTGCCGATGGAGAATACCACCAGGCGCCGTTCACCCCTCGTTCTCTTGCAGGCCGGACTGGCAGGGGGGATACCTGTTTTTCAACCTATATCGCCAAACGCCTGACAGATAGCGCTGAAACTGCCTGCCAATGGGCTGCGGTCATTACATCATTAAAACAGGAAAAACCGGGGCCATGGAAAGGTTCTGCTGAAGAAGTGGAGCAGATTTTAGCGGGGGCTCGATGATCGGATCTGCGGCATATTGGCTTTGGCGATGACCAGTCTGAGAAGCCGCATCCTCCATCGAACCTTGCAGCGCGTCACCAGTGTGCTGGATATGAGCCTTTCCGTCCAGGAACAGCGTACCAGGATGGATGAAATTGCCCGCCGGGGGATCCGCCTGCTGAAAGGAGTGACGGTGCGGATCGTCCAGGCCGGGGGGGTGCACGCCGAATGGATCGAACCCATCGGGGCGGATGCACACAAAGCCATCCTGTACCTGCACGGCGGCGGGTATTGCCTTTGCTCGCTGGATACCCATCGCGGGCTGGCTGCCCGTCTCGCCCTGGCCAGCGGCGCGCC
>JBFYSM010000169.1:0-3366 GCA_041301605.1 Chloroflexota bacterium
ATTCTTCGGGGCCGAGCGTTTCCGTCTCATCCTGTTCCGCTTCCACTTTCTCTTCCCCGGCGCGCGAGACGCGCGGCAGGTGGGTCAACTTGGTGACGCTGAAAACCAGTTTGGCGATATCCTCCCCGAATTCGCCCTGCAAATCCTCCAGTTTCAGGTTGGTATCTTCGAGCGTATCGTGGAGCAACGCGGCGGCAAGAACATCGCTGGGCATGTTCAAATCAGCCAGGATGGCGGCCACGGCCAGGCAGTGGGTGATGTGCAGTTCCCCGCTGGCCCGCTTTTGCCCGGCGTGGGCCTGCTCGGCCACCCGGTAGGCGCGCTCAACGAGTTCCCTGTCACCCGGGCTGTAGTGATCGGGCAGGAGTTTCAATAATTGATCCAGGTCGAGCGGCGAGACGATCTTCATGGCCCTATTTTACTGCCTCTTGTATAATAACGGTGATGAGCCTCACAAACAATGTGACCCGCATGCTGGATGCGCATAAAATCCTCTACCAGGCCTGCGAACTCCCGGCGGAGAAACTGGGCGCGCTGGAAACGGCAAAACTGCTGGGCGTTTCCCCAGACCTGGTCTACAAGACCATCGTGGTCAAGCGGGAGCGGGGCAAACCCATCCTGGCGGTTATCCCTGGCTCCCGTGAAGTGGATTTGAAAGCCCTGGCCCGGGCGCTTGGCGAGAAGAAGCTCTTCCTGCCGGGCGAGCGCGAAGCCGAGCAGATGACCGGCTTGCAGGCGGGCGGCATCTCGCCCCTGGCGCTGCTCAACAAGGGCTTCCAGGTGGTGATCGATGCTACTGCCCAGGAGCAAGGGGAAATCCACATCTCGGGCGGGCAGCGCGGGTTGAACATCCGCCTGCCGGCCAGGGCATTGGCGGAGTTGACGCGGGCTAGGTTTGCGGAGATCAGCGTTGGGGCGAGTACGGCATGAAGGCTGTCACCGATGACAACCTGGCCGTCGATTTCGTGCGCCTGCGCGCCCAGGGCGTGGACGCCGGCACGCGCGGCACGATCTACTTCGATGACCCTTCGACAAGGTTTCGACACGGCTGCGCCAGTCAACCTGCCAGCTCAGGGCTGCGCTCAGCCTGGTTGTATTGTATAATTACTGCAGGAGTTGAAAGCCATGACGGATGAAAAATTACTGGAACACATCAGCATAGACCCAGAAGTGATGACCGGGAAACCCGTCATAACGGGAACACGCCTGACGGTCGAATTCATTCTCAATTTGCTGGCACACGGCGCAACAACCGAGGAAATCATCCAAGAATACAAAGGCTTGACGAAGAATGATATCCAAGCCTGTATTTTATTTGCCAGTAAAACGCTGGAGGAGATGATCTTTCTGCCCGTGAAAACAGAGGCTGCTTGATGCGTTTCCTGGTGGATGAGTGTGCCGGTCCGGCAGTGGCAGAGTGGCTGCGCACACAAGGGCATGATGTGTTATCTGTGTACGATTCGACAAGGGGGATGAAAGACAATGCTGTCATCAGAATGGCATCTGTGGAAAAGCGAATCCTTGTGACAACTGATAAGGATTTTGGCGATCAGGTATACCGCCAGCACAAGCCACATCATGGCGTAATTCTGCTGCGTTTGGATGATGAACGCGCAAAAACCAAGATCAACGTACTGAAGCAATTGCTCGAATCCTATGCAGATCAGATTGCCGGCCGGTTCATTGTGGTGACGGAGAAAAGTATAAGATTCGCCAAACAGTAAATACGAAGTGAGCTTCTCCGGCTCCTTTACCCCCAACTACCTGGAAAACACCAGCCTGGGGCTGACCGATCTCATCTTCACCGACGCTTCGAAAGCAGCAACCTCAACGCCTGGAGCTCCTCCGTCACCGATGGCGGCAATCTTTCCGCAGCAACCTCGACTGCCTACTGGGGTGAGTATGGAATGAAAGCGGTCATCAACGACAACAATCTCCTCTACGTGCAGGATGACACCCCCAACGCCGAGCAGCGCTATCGCGAAGCATTCCCGAAGGATACCGGGATAGTGCGTGTCGTTGCCCCGTGAGCGGCACTCCAGAGACCGGGTTGTCCGGCTTCCGGTTAGGTACAAAGTATCTCCTTTGCCCCCGTAAACGGGCAATGAGCGTTTCCAAATCCTTGACTATAGTACCGGTTTATAGTACCATTCTCGCGTGAATCGCAAACACCGCCAAACCCTGGTTGCCATTTTCGCCCACCCAGAGAGAAAAAATATCCGCTGGGATGATTTCATCGCCCTTATGATCGAATTGGGTGCAGATGTTACCAGGCAGGGCGGCTCCATGACGGGCCTGCGCTTGAAGGGGCGCTATGCAGTGTTCCACCGCCCCCATCCAGGCAATGAGATCTACCCGTCCATGCTCAGGCGCATCCGCCGCTTTTTGAAAGAGTGCGGTGTCGAATCGGAGGAAGAACATGCTTAAGTACAAGGGCTACACTGGCGTGGTGGAATACGACGATGAAGGGAAGATCTTCACCGGCGAAGTGTTGGGCATCCACGATATGATCACTTTTCAGGGGCGTACTCCCGAAGAACTGGAGGCATCCTTTCGAGAGTCGGTGGATCTGTACCTGGAAATGAGCGAACGCGACGGTGTGGAACCGCAGCGACCCTTCTCCGGCCGTTTCAACCTGCGTCTCGATCCCGACCTGCACCGCCGCGCCGCGGAACAAGCCAGGCAGGAACGGATCAGCCTGAATGAGTGGGTGCAACGCACCATTCAAACCAATTTACGCGGTTAGTTCGTTCACGTTCCGGAAGCCTTGCCCAGATGATGCAATAGATTGGTCTGCTGGCCGATCCCGGCATCCACCTTCGGCCCAACGCCGACCCCCGTCCCCGGCTGGGACAACGTAAGCTACACCTACGGCGATCCGGATCATTTCCATGCCGTGGGATTTTTGCTGTCAATTATCGATTCACTTCGAGCAGGTACAGCCGGTCAGCATCGAGGGCTTTGCTTTATGAAAACAGGCTCAAAACCATGACCACAACATTAAGAGAGTTTTCCCTTTGTGACACTTTGTGTTCTTGGTGTTTAAGAATTCCCCTTTGATATGGTGGGTGCGGATCGCGGTCACCCGAATCCCCGGAATCCAAAACGGAACCAAAGGGTTCCGTTTTTTTAGTGGGCGCGGAGGGGCTCGAACCCCCGACCTCATGTGTGTGATACATGCGCTCTGACCAACTGAGCTACGCGCCCGGGGTGAACGGGATTATAGTATAGGTCATGGGCTTTGGCAAGCAGAAAATTGTTTATGTAGGGCGAAATGAATTGAGTGTGACTAAAATCAGTTGGTAGATATTGAGGAAAGGAGTTGAAAGATAGGCGACAATCTGGGATGATTGGTTTGAGCGAACA
>JBFYSM010000187.1:0-5110 GCA_041301605.1 Chloroflexota bacterium
CTTCATCGGATGGCGCGAGCGGGAAGCGATGAACTCTTCCTCTCGCGTGCATTCGTACTGGACCGGGCGGCCTGTGGCGATGGTCAGGTGGGCGGCCACATCTTCGATCAGGACTTCCTGCGTGCCGCCAAACCCGCCGCCGATGCGGGGCTTGATGACCCGGATGCGCTTGACCGGCAAACCCAGCACGGGAGCCAGTTGCCGCCGGGCGTGGAACGGGACCTGGGTGCTGGTGTGGATGACCAGGCGGTCATCTTCATCCCAGTATGTCACCACCACATGCGGCTCGATGTGGGCCTGCTGGACTTTGGGGACTTCGTATTCGCCTTCGAAGATTTCATCCGCTTCGGCAAAGCCTTTCTCCACATCGCCAATATCGATGCGGATCTCGGCGGCCAGGTTTTTGGCAGGGTCGCAGACTGCGAAGGGCACGTATTCCGGCTCGTCATGGATGCGGACTGCGCCATCTTTCATCGCATCCGCCGGGTCGATAATGGCGGGCAGCACTTCATATTCCACATCGATCAGTCTCAATGCTTCTTCGGCAATTTCAGGCGTTTCGGCGGCCACGAAGGCCACCCGGTCGCCAACGAAGCGCACCTTGTGGTCGAGCGAAAAGCTGTCCAGCGGGCCAGGGATCGGGTCGGATTGCCCGGCGGTGGAATAGGCCACGCGCGGGATATCCTGCCAGGTGAGCACGGCCGCCACACCGGGAAGCACCCGGGCTTGGCTGGCATCGATCTTCTTGATGTTGGCATGGGCATGCGGGGAGTGGAGCACTTTAGCGTGCAGCATGCCGCGTTTCTCGATATCGGCTGCAAAAGCGGGCTTGCCCTGCACGAGTTTGACCGCATCCACTTTGGGTTCGGGTTTACCGACCGTTTGGTATTGCCCGGTTTCAGGGGCGAGGATGATCTTGGGGGTTGTCTTTGTAAGGGTCTGCGAAGTTGCAGAATCGGGTAATAAGGTATCGGGTGATAAGGGTCCAAGGTCAATGGGAAATTCCTGTTCACCTAATTCCTGATTACCCATATCCTGTTCCCCTCTCATCATCGCCGCCGCCTTGAGAATCGCCTGCACCGGCTTGACGTATCCCGTGCAGCGGCACAGAACGCCTGCAATGGCATCCCTGACTTCGGCTTCGGTCGGGTTGGGATTCCGTTCCAAAAGTGCCCTGGTGGCCAGGATCTGGGCCGGGGTGCAGTAGCCGCACTGGATGGCGCCGGTTTCGATGAAAGCCTGCTGGATGGGATGCAAACCCTGGGTTTGCTTCCAGCCTTGCGACGGGTGTTCCCCGAGCGCTTCGATGGTGGCGATTTTGTGGCCTTCGGCCTGGGCCGCCAGCATTGAACCGGCGTTGACGGGCTTGCCGTCCAGCAGGATGGTATCCGAACCGCTCAAGCCGTGCTCGTCACCGAACTTGACGCCGTGGAAACCCAGTTTCCGCAATGCGGACAGCAATGTTTCGGATGGAGAACTATCACATTCGTGATCGATTCCATTAATGGTTAGGTGGAGGTTCATGGTTTACTCTCTTATGGGTATAGATAGTTCTGCAGAATTGTCCTACAAAAGTGGTGGCAAAGAGGCTGTCATGGTTCTCATCATGTCCAGAAGAGCAACAGGCCGGCAAGAAATGAGGCTGTATTTGCCAGGATTGATGTTATCAGGAAGCGGGTTTTAGGGCTACGAAAGATATAAACCAGCAGCCGCCATTCGACGATGACAACCAGGATTTCCAGCAGGACAATGAGCATAAGGCTTGCATTTATATTCAGGTACCCCAGGACAAAGAGCAGGTAATTCAGGATGGGGTGCGTGATCACGTTGATCAGCGCGACAGCAAGAACGTAATCCCGGCCTCGCAGCCCCATCAGGTAGGCAATGCTTCCCTCGATGATGAGGGTCAGGAATAGAGCAAGCAGGTACCGGGCCAGCATTCTAACTTTGGGGTGTTCTACTCAAGCTAATCCTTGGAAGCCTGTTTCTTCCTGATCGCCCGAATGACCAGGATCGAAACAAGAACAATGATTCCAACGAGAACGCCGAGCACCACAATCCCTGCCACCGATAGAACAAAGATGGTCGGTCCCGGCGGTACAACATCCGCATAACCAATTTGCCCGATTGGGATTGAGATCGGAAGAGCGCACAAGAGATGCAAAACGGACTTTTTCATGGAATACTCCTATTTTCTGCTAGACCCGTTCTTGCCGGATCGAGTTCTGGTTTCCAAAATGACGAACATACAATTTCAATCCAGAATAAAGAACGGTAACGGACACGAGAATGATGGTAAAGATGAGCCACTGATTGCCTGCAAAGGCGCGCAGATCTGTGAAAACCGGCCAGGCGCCAACGATCAGGGCCAGCGCCGTCAATCCAAAGGCAAAACCACTTTTTCCGGGCAGCATGTCTGCAAGGCATGTCAGCGTAACCGGCATCGTCAAGTTGAAGAAGAAAACACCGATCATGGCAACGGCAGGGATTTGGGAAAAGAACGCCAGCAGGGGAGCCGAGATCACCAGCCCGACTGTTGCAACTTTAATCCAGCCGAATCTGTCACCCAGGATGCCGCCCACGGCTTTCCCCAGTACAACGGCGCACGTCAGGATGACAAGCAGGGTGGGATTCGACTTCCAAGGGAGGTCCAGGCCCAATCCCACCAGGCCTCTGATCGCGATGGAGAGCAACAACAACAGGATGACGGTTTCGAACCACTTCGGGTTTCCAGGTAATTTGCGGTGGGTGGTTACTTCTGGCCGGGGGATCACCAGGATCGACAAGGCCGATACAACCAGCAACAGGATGAAAGGCCAGGAAATGAATTGCCCGCTTTTGCCGATCCATATCCCGACCATCAATCCCAATGCTCCCGGAGCAACATAGATCCCCGGCAGGGCAGCCTTCCCCGGGGCCAGGTTCAGGCTGACAGCCCCTCCCCCAACATGGAAGAGCGCGTTCCCAATGCCGGCCATGATAGCAGCCAGGAGCGGAACCTGGATCAACAATGTGGATGCCGCAACCAGTAGGGTCCCAAGTGCAGCCGAATATGCAGGCGCTTTGAGAATATCCACCGCCAACCCAAAAAGGGGTTGTGTGGCAAATGCAATAACGTTATAGATGATGATGAGTTGGAACAAATATTGGGGTTCTTCCCGGCCGAGTGTAACGATGGCAAAGAGGATGGCTGCACATGTGGCATCGACCAGCGCATGAGCGGCGCTGTATACGGAGATATTACTCAAGATAAATGTCTTGCTCATACTTATCTGATCCTTATCCATATGCGGGAAGGGCGAGTGCGATAAGCGTTATCCAAAGGAACTATACAACATATGCGTCCCCTCGGCAAGAGGCGAACCCGAGACATCATGGCCTTCTCAAATTCGAAAGTTGTAGTACCTCTTGAATAAATCGAGCACCTGTACCGTTCAATCGAACTGGCAATGCGGACCGCGCCATGTATCGGATAACGGCATGGTTGGGCATCGTTCAGGCCAGGATTTCCTTCCAATCCAGCGCTTCGGCGGTTCTGTGCAATCTGTGGTCATCATTTACTTTTTGATGCGTCAAATTAGTAAAGATCTTCTCTGCCAATTCTCGGACCGGCTCGAGCGGGACAACATCATCCTGGATGCCATGAATGATGGTGGTGGGGATGGTTATCGAGGCTTTTGAATATTCATCGAAAGCGGACAGGGTCAGCGCCGGGGCGAGCAGCACAAGCCTGCTGACTTGTGCGGGATGCTGCGCGGTAAACAGGGCTGCCATCAATCCCCCCAGGCTGGAGCCGATGATCGTCCAGCCGGATGTATCGCCAATGATGACGTTCAGTTGTGCCATGCGCTCATCGAGTGGGCCCGTGAAATCCGGGATGACGATATCAGGAAAAATGTTGCGCAGGATGGTCGCTTTGTAAGTCTGGCTGTTGCTTTCGGAGCCATGGATGAAGAGGATGCGGGAGGTGTTGATCATGCCTGCATTATACAAAAAACGGGCTTCCTGTTGAAGCCCGTTTTGAGGTCATTTCTCGGTGGTGAACACCACGCCGACCAATCCCAATCCCGTGTGGACTGATAGGCCGGGGTTCATGGCGGCGTAAATCAGATTGGAACTTGGCAGAGCCTGTCGTATCATGGGTTCGAAATCCCGGGCAGCTTCGCTGGCGCTGACGTGCAGCAGTGCCATTCGTTCGATCTTGCGCCCGGCGGCTGCCTCGACTGCCAGTTCCACGACCCGCGCCCGGGATTTGCGCTGGGTGCGGATGCGCTCCAGCATTTGCAGCCTGCCAGCGCTGACGGTCAGGATGGGCTTGATCTCGAGCAAGCCGGCGATCCCGGCTGCCAGGTGGCCAACGCGTCCGCTCATGGCCAGGTACTTGAGGGTGGATAGGGCTGCAAAAAGATGGGTTCGCTGGCAGACATCCTCGGCGGCCGCGATGGCCTCTTCCTTCGACGCACCCTTGGCCAGCGCATCCGCAGCGGTCAGCACCATGAAACCCTGTGCCATGCAGAGCGTCTGTGAATCAATCACAGTGATATCCCGGTCGGGGAGCATATCCCTGGCGCTCATGGCGGATTGGTAGACGGAACTCATCTCACTGCTGATGGTGTAGCACAGGATGGAATCCGCGCCTTTTTCGAAGGCTTGCTTATACGCTTCAACGAACTGGCCCGGGGCGGGTGCGGAGGTTGTGGGCAGTTTCTTTTCCTTGTCAATGCGATGGAAGAGTGTTTTGTCTTCGATCTCGTAGATATCCCGCAGGCTTTCATCGCCAAATTGAACGATTATGGGAACCTGCACGATGTTATGTTTTTGGGCCAGGTCGAGCGGCAGGCTGGAATCGGTATCGGTGATGACTGCGATGCGGGGCATGGGGTCTCCTTGCCAGGAACCCAGTTTGATGATTGATACGGTTGTAACTTCTCAATAAATAGGGGAAGATGAGGTATGTGTGGGCGGCGAGGCCGCCCACACACACCCCGCCCCCCCCAAGTTATTGAGATGATACTACGGTTGTGTTTTTTTGACACCAAAAAAACGACTGCCACCATCCCGGCGCCGGTATGGACCGAGAGGCCAGGGTTCATGCTGGTTTGCAGGATCT
>JBFYSM010000189.1:0-4665 GCA_041301605.1 Chloroflexota bacterium
TTGGCCTGATCACCTTCCCGAATGTACCCGCCACGTATATCGTTGGCAACCTGGTGGGTGGACTCATTTTCGGGGTCGGGATGGCCCTGACCGGGTACTGACCGGGCACCTGTGTCGCCGGGTCCGGCGAAGGAAAACTGGATTACATTGTCCCTGGTCTGCTTGGCTTCCTGACGGGCGCTGTTTTATGGGGTTTGACTTATGAGGATATCTTCCCTCAGATCTCCAAGCTTGCCAACTATGGCAACGCCGTCATTCCTGACTTGTGGAACATCAATCCCTACCTGACCGTGCTGGCCTTTGCGCTCATGGCACTCCTGCTGTTCTATCTGATCGATCGGGCAGGGTTGCAGCGCAAAGACAAGAGTGATCAGTAATCAGTGACCAGTAATCAGGAGCAGTTACTCCGCTCACTGATTACTGATAACTGGACACTGGAGTTTATCTATGACACAAACGATCTCAAGACGAGATTTTCTAAAACTGGGCGCGGCGGCCGGAGCGGCTCTCGCGGCGGGCAGTTTCATCCCGCCGCAGGTGGCCCAGGCGGCTCGCGATGCCAAGCTGATCAATGCTGACGGCGATGGCTACATCCCGAGCATGTGCGAAATGTGCGTCTGGCGCTGCGGTCTGCTCGCCAAGGTGAAAGACGGGCGCGTGGTTAAACTGGACGGCAATCCCGAGCACCCGCATTCGAAAGGCAACCTGTGCCCGCGCGGGCAATCTGGCCTGATGAACACCTACGACCCGGACCGTGTGCTGACTCCCCTCATCCGGGTGGGTAAGCGCGGCGAAGGCAAGTTCCGCAAGGCATCCTGGGAGGAAGCCCTCGACCTGACTGCCAGCAAGATGCTCGAGGTCAAGGAAAAATATGGCCCCGAGGGGATGATCTTTTCCTCCACCCACAACCTCAGCCAGGTTCAGTTCGAGAACCTGCTGTACGGTTTCGGTTCACCCAACTATGGCACACAGCGCAGCCTGTGCTTCAACGCCATGATCACTGCCTTCTTGTTGACCTATGGTGTCGAAGAGCCAGCCCGCAAATATGATGATGTCGAATTCATCCTGTTGGTGGGCCGCAACCTGATGGAGGCCATCTCTACATCGGAGACATCCGAACTGTCGCACGCCATCGACCGCGGCGCAAAACTGGTTTACCTCGACCCGCGCTACACCAAGACGGCCTCCAAGGCCGCTGAATGGATCCCCATCCGCCCGGGCACAGATTCAGCCTTCCTGCTGGCAATGATCCATGTCATCGTGATGAATGAACTGGCAGACTGTGATTTCGTCAAACAGTATGTTATTGGCTGCGATGGAATCCAGGATGCCATGCGGCGGTACACACCCGAATGGGCAGAGGCCATCACTGGCGTGCCGGCTGCCACCATCGAACGGATTGCGCGCGAGTACGCGGCGGCGAAGCATAACGCCCTGGCCCACCCCGGCTGGCGGACATCGAACTTCGTGAACTCCTTCCAGACCGAGCGTGCTATCGCCACCCTGAACGCTTTGAGTGGGAATGTGTTTACGGAAGGCGGCTGTCTCTCCACCGATGTTACGGAAGAGGGCAGCGGCCTGGCAAAACCGCCCCAGCCTCCCTATCCGCGCATCTCCGCTCTGCGCCTGGATGGCACGCCCTGGAAGTATCCGTTGGTCCCGCTCAAGCTGGGTGTTTTCCAGGAACTGCGCGACGCGATCATCACCGGACAACCCTATCAGGCGCATGGCTGGTTCATTGCCCGCCAGAATCCCATCCTGGCCCTGCCAGACCGGAACAAAACCTTGCTGGCTTTTGGCAAGATGGATTTCATCGCCACCGTGGATATCATCATGAACGACACCGCCTGGTTCTCGGATGTGGTGCTGCCCGAAGCCTCCTACCTGGAGCGTTATGACCCGCTCCTGCCCCTGGACGGCAGGGCCTACATCCGCCAGCCGGTCATCGAACCGCAGGGCGAAGCCAGGTCGGCGCTGTGGATCTACAAGCAGTTGGGCGAACGCCTTGGACTGGGCGATTACTTCCAGTATGAGGATGAAGAAGATTACATCCGCCAGCAACTCAAACCTTTAGGAATAAGCCTCGAAGAAGTCAAAGAGAAAGGCTACGCCGAGATGCCGGAGGAGGAAAAGAAAAATGGATTCACCTTCAACACGCCTTCCGGAAAGATCGAAGTTTATTCAGAAACGTTGAAGAATGCTGGTTTCCCGGCCTGGCCCACCTGGGAGGAACCGCCTATCCCTGGCGAGAATGAGTTCTACCTGCTGACCGGGAAAGTGGCCCAGCATACCCAGTTTGGAACGCAGAACAACCAGCTTCTTCACAAGTACTCCGACGAACCGCGCTTGTGGATGAATGCCAAAACCGCGGTGAGTCTGGGATTTACCGATGGCGACTGGGTGGAGATCACCAGTAAAGTCGGCAAAGTTCATAGTAAATTGCTTGCCACGGAAGCCATCCGCCCGGATTGCGTTTATCTTACGCCAGGGTTCGGGCACCTGTCGAAAGGTCTCACCACCGCCTTCGGCATTGGCGCCAGCGACTCCGTTCTCCACGAGACCTACACCGACCCCATCAGCGGCGGCCAGGCGCTCAGCCAGACATTTGTCAAGGTAAAGAAGGCTTAGAGGTGCAAACATGACAGACATCAAACATCACGCCTACCTGTTCGATGCTGTGCGTTGCATTGGCTGCCGGGCCTGTATGGTGGCTTGCAGCGTGGAAAACAATATCGAAATGGACAAGACCCGCATTTGGGTTGCCGGTCGAGGGGTCATGGGGGAGTACCCGATCCTGGAGCGGGCTTCCATGGTGTATCACTGCATGCACTGCAATGAACCAGATTGCTTGTCCGCTTGCCCGGTTGGGGCTTATTCCAAGCGTTCCGATGGGCCTGTGGAATATGATCCTAAAAAGTGCATCGGCTGCCGGTACTGTATGAACGCCTGCCCGTTCGGGGTGCCACATTTCGATTACGATAAGGGCTTGATCGAGGGCGCATTCATCGACAAGTGCACCTTCTGCCCCCAGCGCATCGACAATGGGCAGGAACCTGCCTGTGTGGCCACCTGTCCCACCGACGCGCTGGAATACGGCGAACGCGATGAACTGCTCAAGATTGCCCACGAACGCATCGCCGCCCACCCTGACCGTTACATCGACCATGTGTACGGTGAGTTCGAAAATGGCGGCACATCTTACCTCATCCTCTCCCATGTTCCGTTCAGCGAACTGGGCCTGCCAGCCTTGCCCGAGGAACCGGTCAATGAAATCAGTGAGAAAGTGATGGAAATGACCATTCCGTTCGCCCTCGGTTGGGGAGTAGTGCTGACTGCTGTTGCCGCTGGGGTACACCTGTATAACAAGAAAACCGAGACCGAAGCCAAGCCGACAGAGACTCACGAGGAAGAACCGGAGGTGAACAAATGAAACTAAACCTTGCCATTGACCGGCGCCTCCGTCTAAAGCCCATTGCACTGATCTTGCTGTTCCTGATGGGAATTGCCTTCGTGGTAGCGATGGTTCGCTATGCAAGCGGTATCGGGCCCATCAGCGATTTGAGCAATGCCTACCCCTGGGGTTTCTGGATCAGTTTCGACCTGTTCACCGGGGTAGCCATCAGCAGTGGCGGCTTCCTGATGGCGGGAGCGGTGTATATCCTCGGTATAGAGAAATTCCGCCCCTTGCTGCGGCCTGCGGTGCTGACGGCCTTTCTCGGTTACATCATGGTGGCAGTTGCCCTCCTGGTGGATCTTGGCCATCCGGAACGCATCTGGTACATGATGATCTTTTGGAACCATACATCGGTGCTGCTGGAAATCGGCATCTGCGTCATGTCCTACCTGACTGTTCTGGCGATCGAGTTTGCGCCGGTAGTATTCGAGGGAGTCAAGTGGAAGAAACTGGCGCACATCTTCCACAAATTCGTCATGCCGTTCGTCATCCTCGGCGTGGTGCTCTCCACCCTCCACCAGTCCTCGCTTGGTTCGCTGCTGCTGATCCAGCCTACCAAACTGCACCCGCTGTGGTGGACAGCCATCCTGCCTGTGATGTTCTTCGTATCTGCCGTGGCAATTGGACTGGCAATGATCATCTTCGAATCTTCGCTCAGTTCGCGTTATTTCAAGCGCGGCCTGGAAACCCACTTGCTGGAAAAATTAGCCAAAGCTATTCCAATCGTTTTGGGGATTTACCTGATCCTCAAATTCGGTGAATTGGCCTTTGCTGGCGAGTTGAGATATCTCTTCACCAGCGGCGGGATGAGCATCCTGTTCTGGGCGGATATCCTGATCGGCTCGGTGATCCCCATCATCTGGTTCTCCATCAAACGGATGCGCCAGAGTCCGAATGCCTTGCTCGCAGGTGCGATCCTGCTCCTGCTGGGCATGATCCTCAACCGCTTCAATGTGAGTTGGTTTGCCGTTCAACATTACGACCCACTGACATATGTTCCTGCTTTCATGAGCAACGTCAAATACATCCCGACTTTGCCCGAGATGGCCGTTTCGATTGGTATTTTCTCGGCCGGCATCCTGGCCTTTGGCCTGGCGGCTAAATACCTTCCAGTATTCGAGAGTGAACATCACGAGGCCCACGCCCCAAGCGGGGACTAAATCCACCACTGCAACCTCCCGCCGGATTTGAAGGCGGGAGGTTGTTATACC
>JBFYSM010000211.1:0-3799 GCA_041301605.1 Chloroflexota bacterium
GCGGTATTCGTCGCCGATGGCCTGCCAGTCCATGCCCCCAAAAGTGGGGTCAAAGTACTCGTCGTTCACGATCTGCCAGACCCTATCGAAAATTTCCAGGCGCTCTTCGGTAGTCAATCCGTTTTCGGCAACAACCGTTGGTGTAGGTGTGAGCGTTGGTGTTGGCGTGGGTGACTGTCTTTTTGCAGACTCACAAGCACAAAGGCTCCAAACGATAAAGCCGATCAGGATTAGTATTGAGAGTAACTTTCGAATTTTCATTTTGGCCACTCCGTTACAATTTACTCGTTCATCTTTATTACCGAGTTCACTTCACTATTTGATATCCAGAAAAGCACGAATGGTTGTAAAAAACTGTTCCGGGCACTCGTGCCAGAAGTGGCCGCAGTGGCTGAACACGATCGTTTCCAAATCGGCATTGGAGAGGGCGGCGATGATCTCTGGACTGGCAACCGGTCGGACCGGGTCATCCTCGCCCCACAGGTGGAGCACGCGCAGGTTCAGCCCGGCAAGATCGGCGGTCAGGTCGTAGCCCGCGTTGGCGGCCCAGGTTAGTTCGTTGACTTTGGTGGTTCTCTCATCAATCAATGGAGCGCTGCCCAGATCGTCCGTTGAGAACCAGAAGTTGGGATTCGAGAAGTAAGCCGGTAAATAGCCTCTCTCTGCTTCCGGGCTGCCCGGTTCTGGATTCTCGACAATGATCCCTTGCTGCACCAAGGCCATGATGCGCTGGATGAGGGCATCCTGGCACTGAAGCATCTTTTCCCAGGTGGGGGGACCGCTGCCCATCAGGATGATCGAAGCTACATGTTCAGGGTAGAGCGTGGCATAACGCTGGGCCAGGATGCCGCCCCAGGAATGCCCGAACAGGATCACCTGGTCGACGCCAATGGCCTGGCGCACAGCATCCAGGTCCTCGGCGTACTTGGCCAGGGTATAGTTGTCAGGGTCTTCCGCTGGGCTGGATGAGCGACCAACACCACGTTGATCGTAACTCACCACCGCCAAATCGGGGCCAGCAAGCGTTTCGAGACTCAACATATAGTCGAGGGTCATGCCCGGTCCGCCGTGGAGGACGATCAGTACATTTCCCGAAGATGGATCACCGGTCACCCGAACGTGCAAGGTAATGCCATCGCTCTCGACAGTGAGTTCTTGCGGTCCGGTCATGACGGGACTCGAGCAAGCTGCTGCGAGCAGGGTGAGAATGGTACTGGCCACGATTATGGTGAAAAGTTTCCAAATCATCCTACTTCCTCCTTCCTGTGAATGACATGCCATAGATGGTCAGCACCAGACGGTAGGTCTGATTATCGGCCGCCTCCGGCACAAATTCAAGATGGTAGAAATCGTATCCGAATGGGATAAAGAAGCGCGTGGTGGACAAGGGCAGCAGCTCTTGCGGTGCCTGACTGGGTCTGCTCACATACAGCTTGTTCTCAGCCTGGGTCACCTCCAGCGTGAGCCCACCAGCATCGGGAAACTCGTAGGTGCCAACATAAAGATCCAGTGCTTGCAGCTCCAGGCTCCCGGCGACATCCTCAGCCGTGGCACGCATCGATGCGAGAAGCTCGTTTGCCGCTTTCAGGTCAGCCAGGGAGCTGGCCAGCGCGCGCCGAGCCGCGAACTCCTTATTCAGGATATCCCGCACAGACTCATCCTCCACCTGGCTGATGGCCGCGAGCACCCTGGAACTGTCCGCGGACCAATCGATGGCGGGCAGCGGCTGGCCGTAGCCCGGTCCGAGGACAAACTGCTTGTAGAACGCCAACGCCACAAGGGAACACAACACGTCAGCATCATCCCCGTGGCCTGCCTGGAAGTGGCGGCTGAGCATGTCGGTGTTGGCCAGCACGATGAAGGTAAGACCCTCGTCCGGCAGCTTCAGGAAGAGGGCGGAGGTGGAAGGGGGTGAAAAGCCAGTGTGCCAGATCAGGCGCGTGCCGCGGTAATCCTGGGTGAACCAGCCAAGACCGTAGGGCAACGTCTGACCGGAATTGGACACGGTCGGCGTCCACATCAGATTCTTGGTCGCTTCGGTGACCAGGGTGGTGGCATCCAGGGCCGCGTCGTACTTGGCCAGATCCACGACCGTGGACATCAGACCCGCGCCGGCGTTGAAATTGTCCTCGTTGAAGCCGGGGAGCGGGTTGAAATCAACATCCAGGAAATACAGATGGGTCAACGCCGCATAAACCCGCTCGCAGGTGGGGGCAAAGTCAAACCCGGCACAGGCTGCAGGAGGCGACGGCGCGGTGTCCTCCATGCCCAGAGGTTGGAGGATGCGCTCGTACACCCACTCCTGCAGCGAGCGGCCGGTCGCGGCCTGGACCACCTGGCTGAGCAGGCCGTAGCGGGAGCCGTTGTATTGGTAGTGCTGGCCCGGTGTGCCTTCCGACGTGTGGCTCATCAGGTGCCGCACAAGAACCTTGTCGCCCTCGGGCAGGTTCACGCCGTAGCGCGAGATCGGGTCGTCCAGGCTCAGGACACCCTCCTGCACGAGCTGCATGACGATCACCGCGGCAAAGGTCTTGGTGACGGAGGCCAGGGGATAGGGCGTCTCGGGTGCAGCCGGGATGCTGTTCTCAATGTCGGCGAATCCAAAGCCATGCGCCCAGACTAGCTGGCCGTCTTTGACCACGGCAGCGGACAACCCGGGGATCTTCATGAGCTGGCGCAGAGATTCCAGTTCCGTTTCGAACCTGCCCCATGTGTCAGCATCTTCCACTTCTTCCGTGGATGTCACCGCAGGCGCGCCGCACCCGCACAGGAACAGGATCACCACACCGATGTTCACCAGGAATAAAGATCGATTCGTTTTGATATTCATATAGCATCCTTAACTGCTCTCCACTGACCTTACCACACGCTTTTGCCGGGTCTTCTGTGAAACGATAGTGAGTTCATGGCTCAATGCTCCTTTGCTGACCGAACCCGATCGACCATATCAATGATGATTCTTAGCACCAATTCGGGATTCTCCTCCACAATGTCGTGGTTGTTCCCATCTGCGATCACGAGTTCATGTTCTTCAGAATTCATGACCATTTCCTCATGACATTTGCGCCACAAGTCTGAGAATGGAGGGTTTCCAGAGGTGATCAAAATCACCGGGATCCGGCCTGGCAGCTCCTTGCCCCTCAGTGCTTCCAGGGCTTTGGGGAAAAAGTCAACCATTCTGTTGCCGGCCTTTTGGCAGTTCTCCGTCGGGTTTTCAAAGTACGGTGTCGCTGCATTGAGAGAATCCAGGCCAAACCTGTCGACAAACCAGACGTTCATCGGGTCGATCAAAACCAGACCGCTGACCCGTTCAGGATGCAGTGCAGTGAAGAGCTGGATCAGGAACCCTCCGTAGGAAAGCCCCACCAGGATGAGCTTGTCTCTGAAGCCCTGGATCTCCAGGCACCTTTTCAATGCATCCACCGCATCGAGGGCGTTGAAATCGTCTGGCCCGAGTTCGCTCTGACCGAACCCGGAGCGATCGTAGCTCATGACCCTTACGCCGGTACGCGTTGCAAGGCGATCTTGGATTTCCTGGTAGGATGCCGAGTCCTTGCCTCCCCCGGCCTCCAGAACGATCGTGTATTCACCCGGAATCTCCGACAAAACGACCCGCAGCCTGTGTGTGCCGATATCGATGTGCCTGTCGGATTTCACGAGTTGTGAGGTCTTTTTCTCACTCATCCTTGCTCTCCTCTTTAGAAGACCGCTTGAGATTTGAATTAAAACTCCTCGCGGCTGAAGCGCCAGAGCCCAATCCCCAGGAACAGGAGACTCTCCAGCGCAACCACCACGATGA
>JBFYSM010000218.1:0-13435 GCA_041301605.1 Chloroflexota bacterium
AAATCGAATGCATTGGGCACAGGCGCAGTGCTATGCCTTTATGTATGCCCAGCAGCATGAGCTAAACGGGATAACCATTCACTTGACCTATTACCACCTGGATAGTAAAAGTGAAAAAACATTTTCGCGCCATTTTCCGAAGGTTGAATTAGAGAACTTTTTCTTCAGCTTGATTTCCTCCTATTTGGAGTGGTTCCGAAAGATCTATGCCTGGCAAACCGAGCGTGACCAATCGATCCAAAGTCTAGAATTTCCCTACCCTGCTTATCGCCCCGGCCAGCGAGAAATGGCGGTTGCGGTCTATAAAGCCATCCGGGACAACGGCCGCCTGTATGTCCAGTCCCCTACCGGGGTTGGTAAAACCATCGCGGCCCTTTTCCCGGCGGTGAAAGCCCTGGGCCAAGGTCTGGCCACAAAGATCTTTTACCTGACCGCCAAAACTCCCGGGCGACTGGTTGCTGAAAAGGCGTTGGACGATATGCGCCAGGCCAACCTTCATATGAAAAGCGTGACCCTGACGGCTAAAGAAAAGATCTGCTTCAACCCGCCGGTCAACTGCGACCCCGAAATATGTGTCTTTGCCCGGGATTATTTCAGCAAGGCGAAACAGGCGCTCGAGGAAATCGACCAGCATCAAGGTTTTACCCGTCAGGTGATCGAGGAAATCGCCGAGCGGCATCAGCTCTGCCCGTTTGAGTTTTCTCTGGATCTGGCGCTATGGGTTGATTGCATCATCTGTGATTACAACTATGTGTTTGACCCGCGCGTCTATCTCCACCGTTTTTTTGATTTCAGTACGGAACCCTATATCTTTCTGGTCGATGAAGCACACAACCTTCCCGATCGGGCCAGATCGATGTATTCAGCTGAACTGGAAAAAAAGATTGTACTGAATCTTCAGCGTATGCTAAAACCGCATTTACCCGCACTGGCCAAGAAGCTGAACGCGATCAATAAGATCCTGCTGGAGATTCGCAAAAGCTGCCAGGCGGAAGGCAAGGCAGCGCTGGTTGAGTACGAGCTGCCTGAAACACTGCTCAAGGCAGTCCGGGAATTCAACCAAAAAGCTGAAGATTGGCTGGTATTGAATCAGGCAACTACGTTCAGGCAGGAACTGCTGGAATTCTACTTCTTGTGCAGTAACTACCTCCGTACAGCCGAATACTTCGACACATTCTATGTTTCCTACTTCGAACGGCAGGGACAATCCAATCTCAGGGCTAAATTATTCTGCCTGGATCCAGCCCCCATGCTGGCAAATCCACTGGACCGCAGCCGGTCGACCATCTTTTTCTCGGCCACATTGCTGCCGATGGATTACTTTATGAAGCTATTGACCGGTGATGCGCACCATCCCAAGCAGATCTTCCAATCCCCTTTTCCCTTGGAGAATTTCAGCCTGCTGATCCACAATGAGATATCCACCAAGTATGCTCAGCGGGCTGAGTCCTACGCCGCGATTGCATCTGTGATCGAATCCATCTGTAGCGCGCATATAGGAAATTACCTGGTTTTCTTCCCATCCTACGCATATTTGGCCTCAGTGCTTGAACAACTCAAAGAAAGGATGCCGGAAAGGCGATTACTCGTTCAGGATCGGGGTATGACAGAATCGGCACGCGATGCCTTCATGGCCCAGTTCTCAACCAGCAACCCGGAAACACTGGTCGGATTGGCGGTCATGGGGGGGATCTTTGGAGAAGGGATCGATCTGGTGGGAGAAAGATTGATCGGTGCCATGGTTGTCGGTGTGGGAGTACCTCAAGTGTGCCTGGAAAACGATCTGATCAAAGATTATTTTGATCACCAAAACGTCAGCGGTTTTGCCTATGCTTATCAATATCCGGGCTTCAACCGAGTGCTACAAGCCACCGGTCGGGTCATTCGCACAGAAACAGACCGGGGGATCATCGTATTGATAGATGAAAGATTTACCCATGCGCGGTACCGCCGCTTATTCCCCTCCCACTGGCGGGGATTTGAAGTTGTAAAACACGTCAGCGAGATCAATGGGAAATTGGCGCGTTTCTGGTCAAGGGAATAGTGGAATCCCGGCTTATCCAGAGACAGCTATCGAACCGGTTATCTTAGGGTTACGGGTTCCGTTCCAACAACAAAGGAGTCTTTGGTTGCAGGGGGCTCGAACCACCGACCTCCAGGCTATGAGCCCGGCGAGCGAGAACTGACTTGCCCAAAGAGCAATTTGACACCATCCCTAAATAATCAAAAAAACTTATGAAAATGAAGGTTTACGAGGAGTATAAATCCATCATTGCGATTTCAATCCACTAACGGGGATTGTTTATAATTCCTACCAAAGGTCAGTGGTTATCTCATGGGGGATCCATACCAATGATATTCATGAGCGATCGCCGAGACGATTTCCACGGTCAGTAACAGCCCTTGCAGCCCGTTTGTCATGATGACGGCTCCCTGTCCGGTTTCGGGAAGGAGGCACAGCAGGCAGGATGCTCCTGGATCATTGCCGCCGGGATGGAAAACGAACTTGTTAGCCCCCTCTTTTCCAAGAAAGGCTCCCAATCCTTGCCCAAAGGGAAACCCGAAGACAGTCAGGTCATCCACCCACATTTCCTGGTGGAACATCTGCCGTGCCATCTCAGGTGACAGTAAAACGTTGGACTGTCCCTGGTAAGCCCGCATCAGTTCGATCCCAAAACAGGTCAGGTCCGACGGCGTGGTGAGCAGGCCGCCGTGCGCCACTGCGGAGGGGATCAGCCCCGGCTCCGTAGGCTGGCCTTCCTTGCCGTGTAGGGTGATCTCCCGCCTGGCCCATTCCGCTTGGAGGGGATACCTGAAAGTGCTGTCTTTCATCCCCAGGGGGGCAAAGATCACCTCCTCGGCAATGTCCTCGAACGGCTTGCCCAGGATATCCTCCAGGATCAGCTGTCTGATGGCGTAACCGAAATTGGCGTACTGCCATTTCGAGCCGGGAGTGAACTCCACGTGCGCCGCCTGAACCCGGGCTGGCGGCTCGCCCATCAGGATCTGGACCAGGGTGGGTGTGCTGTCCTCATCCCATTCGAAGCCGCCGTCGGGACGGTTGACGCCGGACTGGTGGCTCAGCAGGCGGCGCAGGGTCACCTTGTGGGAACAGGTGAATTCAGCTTCGGGGATCTGCCAGGACTTCAGGTAGGTGTTGACATCCGTATCCAGGTCGAGCATGCCCTGCTCTACCAGGCGCAGCGCGATCGGCGCCGTCACCATTTTGGAGGTTGAGCAAGCCTGGAAGAGCGACTGCGGGGTGACGGCGTCCGGTTCCCCGGCTTTCAGGAGACCATACCCCTTTGCCCACTGGACCTGGTATTCATCGATCACCGCGATGCTGACGCCGGGGATTTTATAGGCGGCCATGCGCTCGGCAATGGAATGCCCATCCTGCGTTGACGGCACGATCAGGGCACCCGGAGCAAATTCCGGGAGATGGTTTTCGATGTCTGAGATGGTTGATTTTTTGTTTTTCATTGCAAGGTTCCTTATGCGGCTATGTGATGATGATCAATCCCAGGATGACGCTGACGGTGGCGAGGATGGCCGGGATGCGCAGATCCTTCCATGTCACTTGGACGGTATTTGTACGCAGCCAGGCCGGCAGCCTGGGAAAGATTTTCCGGAACAGCGTGATATAAACCACGGCGAGGAGCAATCCAACAACGGGAGTAATGAAGGACATGTTGGCTGTTCCCACGATCTCCCGACCCAGGAAATACTCACGATCGATTGGCGATCCTGGTACGAAACAGATCGCGATCAGGAAGGAAAGAACATTCCATAAGAACATCGCGGCAGGAAGGACGAAAAGGGTTTTTTTATCCTTGGGGTCGAGGCCAAGCAGGGGGAATATTGCAAGCAACAGGACAACCCCGATCAGGAAGATCAGCACCCCAAGGATCAAGAAGGGGATTGGTGATAAACCGTTGATCTGGACCAGGTTCCTAAAGTCACCTCCCAACAACCCGGTAACATTGATACCATCCTGGAAAGTGGCAACGAATGGGAATAACATGATCAGCGGGAGAAGTTTGGGCGAACGAGATTTCCAAACCGGAAGGGAGATCAGCAAAGCCAACGGGATGGCGGTCAGAGAGCCCAAGATATCTTTCCAGATGCTGGCATCGATGACTGGACGGGAATATCCTGAAAACGTGAACGGATGGACATATAGCGTGAAGGTAATTCTATGGAGAATCGTGTACAGGGTATGCCCGCCCTCGTGCAGGATCAATGCAATGAATTTAAGCCACAAAAGCAGAAAGAATAACAACAGCATGGATCGGAGCGCCGGGAGCCTCTCTCCAGGGGATTTGCGGAACAAAAGCCAGAATCCCAGCAGCAGGAGCAGGGCGATGGGGAGGGCAATGCTTAACCCGCTGACTAGCATAGACTCTGTATCCACCACCGGGGGAGTTATGCAGGAGATGCGGAAGGTCACCGGTTCGCTCAAATTACCGGCCCGATCCCGGATGCGACACTCGAAAACCAGCTCCATTTTTTGTCCGCATTTTCCCCCAACGGTAGCCAGCACTTCCCTTTTTTGCTCTTCCGCTGACGCCAATATGGCTTCATCCGGAAGCGGTATCGGGTAGGATAACGAGGAAGAGACCTCTTGGTACGTCACCGCAACAGCATCTCCATCCGGGTCGGTGAAGTAAATATTTTGATAAACATATAGAAAACCATCGACAGTCTCTCCCCGATCGATCACCCGCAGGATGATTGGCGGCTGGCCGCCCGACTGTGGCGGAGTTGCAGACCCGGGGGTCGGTTCGGTTGTCGGGGCGGCAGGAGCGTACGATGTGCAGGCGGTCAACGCCATGGCGATCAGAAAAAAGAATGCCAGGTTGCGAGCCATCGATACTTTTCCTTTGAATTCAACAGGAAGAGCATTCATTTTGCTACCTTCTCCCAATTTCTTTGTTTTGCTTCAACAGTCATGGTGTCTGAATATATTTTATGCCTCAAGAGATGGCAATGTGCGCCCCTACCGGATGGTTTTACATAGCACAGTAGAGGGGATTTCTGGCCATTTGGATTACCATTTGAAAATGGGGAGGCTAATACCCCTTAAACGCAAGAATCCCTGTGCATTCAGGGATTCTCTTGCCAAACCGATTATCCGTATATAAAGTGCCCCCAAGGGGATACTGTATATAGGGATAATCCAAAGATGAGAGGGGAGAAGTTATCCTGTACTTCGAACCCTTTTAGTGTTATAAGGGGTTATCAGAGATTTTTTCTTATGCTTCCTGCCAACTGATGATCTTGGAGCAAGTATGAAACAGAACTGGTGGAGCAGCCTTCGGACTAAAATCATCGCCTGGTCCTTTGTGCCGACCGTGATCATCCTTTCTGCGGTAGCCTGGTTCACGTTCTTCTCCTACCAGAAGGTTATCGGAGACCTGGCCATCAGGCAGGACAGGGAGAGTGTTCAATCGAAGACGCAGCAGATCGTTGATGCGATCAACGGCCTGCTCAGACGTGTCCTACTCCCGATCTTCTATTTCGATACAGATTACGAACTGGACATCGAGGTCCGTGCTCAGAACATCCTCGACCAGGTGCAGGGCCTAGAGGTATTCGACGGGGGCATCTACTTTCTCGATCAAGACGGAAGGGTATTCTTGACCCGGCCCTCGCAACCCAATCTGATTGGCCAGGATTGGTCAGATACGCCCTGGTTTCGCTTCATCCACGAGCGTCCGAATCTCGCGGGGTTGACCGATCTCCTCACCCTTGGGCCATCCGGGGAGAAGGTCATATGTTCAGTCGCCGCGATGACTGACCGGCAGGGACAATACGTCGGCGCGGGTTATTACTGTTTCACCATCTATCCTGCCACCGAGAATGATTACTACCAGGCATTGAGAGATCTGGACTTGAGTCCGAATATGCGTGTCTTGGATCGGAACCAGAATGTCATCTTCTCCGCGGATCCCTCCGAAATGGGAACTGATGTGTCCGGAGAAGCCTACATTCAATGGCTTCTTGAAGAGGGGAGCGAGAGCGGGCGGTTCCGAAATCGGACCGAGGATGTGCTGGTCAGCTATGTTCGAGTGAGTGAAGGGGAAGGAGTGGGTTGGAGTGTATTGAACAGGCAGAGTTGGGCCGAAATCATGCGGCCTTCTCTGCCTTACCGTGGGTTCCTGTTGGTCTTGCTGGCGTTGGGCGTGATCGTTCCGGTGATCGTGACGGCGTACGGTGTCAGGCACATCACCGACCCAGTCCAGAAGCTGATCCGGGCAGCGGAGCAAGTCACCGCAGGCCAGTTAAAACACCACATTGAGGTTAGAACGGGTGACGAGATCGAGACCCTTGCCGACCAATTCAACTTGATGTCGGCGAGATTAGATGGCTCCTATTCTTCGCTGGAGAAGAAGGTCGCCGACCGCACCCGGGAGTTAGCGATCATGAACTCCATCATCTCGGTAGCCAGCCATTCGCTGAATATCCAGGAGATACTGGAAGACGCGCTCCATCAGACCGTCGAGCAAATGGACTACGACGCGGGTGCTGCCTTCAGGCTTGGCTCAGATCCACTGTCGACCGTCCTGTCGACCCAACGAGGCTTCGAGCCAGCCACCGCTACCGATCTCGTGAATTGGTGCGTAATGGCACGCCACGGGATCCCGGCGGGTCATGCCGAAGAAGTCACCACTCTGACACTTGAAGACTTCCAAGATGAAGGACTGAAGAAGCAGTTCGCGCACCTCAGCTGCAAGCTGCTGGTCTGTCTTCCGCTCTCGATGAAGGGACGCGAGCTGGGTTTCTTCATTTTGGGGAAGGTTGCCCCGGTCCAACTGTCCGCTGAAGAGCTCTCACTACTAGGCTCGCTCGGCAAGCAAGTCGGTGTCGCCATGGAGAATGCCCATCTGTATGAACAGGCAGAACAGACGGCAATTACGGCAGAGCGGAACCGCCTGGCCCGCGAGCTCCATGATGCAGTCACACAGACACTTTTTTCTGCCAATCTCATCGCCGATGTTATCCCCCAAATCTGGAAACGCAATCCCGACGAAGGATTGCAGAACCTGGAGGAATTGCGCCAGTTGACGCGCGGTGCGCTGGCAGAAATGAGGACGATGCTACTGGAGATGCGCCCCGAATCTTTGGAGCGGTCTGACATCAAATCTCTGCTTACACAACTGGCCGATGCGTTTATCGGTCGTGTTCGTGTTCCGGTTTCCCTGGTTATCCAGGGGGATTGTGAACTGACCCATGAAGTCAAGCTTGTATTTTACCGGGTTGCACAGGAGGCCCTGAATAATATCGCCAAGCATTCGGGCGCCCGGCAAGTTGATATTCATTTAAAATGCCAGCCCAGCCAACTTAAATTGTGTATCAAAGATGACGGACTTGGTTTTGAGCTCGACTCACTTCCCCCAGGCCACATGGGGATCGGGATTATGCGCGAGCGGGCGAGTTCAATTGGAGCCAGTTTGAAGATTGATAGCCGGCCAGGCCAGGGCACAACCGTAGAGCTGGTCAGGAAAATGGCAGGCAAGGATGGACCCGATGACTAATTCTCAGGCGATCCAGGTGATGGTAGTGGATGATCATAATGTGGTGCGCAGCGGCCTGGCCACATTTCTGAGAGCTTATGAGGATCTGGAGTTGCTGGCTGAAGCAAAAAACGGTTTGGAAGCTCTCAACCTTTGCCATCAAAAGCAGCCGGATGTGATCTTGATGGATCTGATGATGCCGGAGATGGATGGCATCGCGGCAACCCGGGCCATTTTAGCCGCCTACCCGGATGTTAAAATCATCGCCATGACGAGCTTCGAAGAAGAGCAGCTCGTGCATGGCGTGCTGGCGGCTGGAGCGATCAGCTATTTGCTCAAGAACGTTACTTCGGATGAACTGGCGAAGGCCATCAGAGACGCGTTTTCGGGCAGATCGACGCTTTCCCCAGAAGCCACCAGGGCGCTGGTCCAGGCGACTCGCCCCACGAAGCAGCCTGTGTTTGACCTGACCGAACGTGAACGGGAAGTACTGAACCTGGTTGTGCAGGGTAACAGCAACCAGCAGATCGCGGATGCCATGGTCATCAGCGTCGCCACCGTGAAAGCCCACATCAGCAGTATCCTCTCCAAGCTGCAGGTCTCCAGCCGGGCAGAGGCCATCGCTTATGCAATCAAGAACAAGATCGTATCTCTATAAACTGATTATCCTACTTTCGTATTAAGAACAGATTACCTTTGGTATAAGAAGAAATACAAACCAAAGGATAACCTGTAACTCCTCGGTGGATGGATGCGCCCGGGGAGTTTTTCTTTTATAGTGGAAACAGATCCGATACTACGATCCGAGGTATGACAGCAATGAATCATCTTGTTTTTCTTGACACACGCGCAGGCGAACTTGAGAAAATTCTCAGTGGAGTGAAATGTATGCTTATAAAAGAATTCGATCCTGCAGCATCAACTGTGCAAGTTGTGAGTCCAGGCGACAGCCTGTATTTCCTGAGGGATAAGGATGAATGTGATCTGCGTGTAAAAGCCACCGTGGTTCGCGTACTAGCTGTGACGAATAGCCCGGGTGAAGACCTCTCCCGCAGCTTGAAAGAGCTGCAGCCTAGGCTCCAATTAACCGAGGACCAGTACAACTACTGGTCGGCAAAAAAACAGATTCTTCTGGTGGAATTTGCTTCTGCTCACAAAATCGGCGTGATCCATATTCCATCGAACAGGATCACGGATCGATCGGACTGGATTGCCTACGATGAGTTCGGTGAGATCACATAGCAATGTGTCGCAAATGTTCTGAAATCCAAGCAAACTGAAAGGAGAAAAAATGGCATCTTCAAATTCCCAGACATTTGAATCGAACAACTAGAATAAGACCTGTTTCGATGAGAACTGTGAGGTGATGTTATGAATAAAACTGTAATAACCATAAATCAACTTTCCCGCGTTTTCAAGCAGACAGTGGCTGTTGACAAACTTTCGCTTGAAGTGCATGCGGGAGAGATCTTCGGCTTCCTGGGCCACAACGGCGCCGGCAAAACCACCACGGTGCGTCTGCTTAACGGGGTGATCGAACCGACCTCCGGCAACATGCGGGTACTTGACCTTGACCCGCAGGTGGATGGCCCGGCATTGCGTGCCCGCACCGGGGTGCTGACCGAGACCCCATCGATGGATGAGCGTCTGACAGCCTGGGACAACTTGAGTATCTATGCCGAACTTTATGGCGTTCCCCGAGCAGATGTCAGCACCCGTATCAAGGCTTTGCTGACCGAGTTCGACCTGGCAGACCGTGCGCAAGAGAAAGTCGGTGGCTATAGCAAGGGAATGAAGCAGCGCCTGGCCCTGGCAAGGGCTCTGCTTCACAAGCCGGAACTGCTCTTCCTCGATGAAGCGACCTCCGGGCTGGACCCCATCGCCGCGCATCATGTGAACAATCTGATCGAGCGCATGGCACGTCGGGAAGGCTGCACCGTTTTCCTGTGCACCCATAATCTGGTGGAAGCCCAGAAGCTATGCGACCGGGTCGCCATTTTGGAGCACGGACGGTTGGTGGCGTTGGGCACACCGGCGGAGCTGACCAGCCAGTACGTTCGCCGGTTAGATGTCGAAATAGAAGTGCCCGCAGAACAAGTTCCAACCACCCTGGCCGTATTGCGCAGCCTACCAAAACTTGTGCTTGGTGAACCGACACAGCCTAACAGCGCTCTGGTTGTAACCATCAACAAATACGAATCCATCCCGGAAGTGCTGGACTGCCTGGTGCAGAACCATGTCCGGGTTTACCGCCTGGCCCCCCAGGAAGCAAACCTGGAACAGGTGTACTTTACACTCCATGAGGAGAAGGAAGGTGTGCAATGAACGGACGCGCGATTTTTGCGATCATTCGAAAAGATCTGAAGGTTGTGCTGCAGAATAAAGGCTTGGTGGTGCCATTACTCATCACCTTCTTGGTTTTCTTTGTCGTATTTCCAGGGTTGTCTGCCCTGATCCCTAGCATTGTCACTGACTTCAATCCAGATGCCGGCGACATCGAGAAATTGATTAGCCAAATGCAGCCCGGCTTGCAGCAGGAATTGTCCGGGCTGAATATGAGTCAGAAAGCGACCGTATTCTTGCTGGTGCACATGATGGCGCCGATGTTCTTGATCGTCCCGCTCATAGTAGCCACTACCGTTGCTGCGGATAGCTTTGCCGGAGAAAAGGAACGCAAGACAATGGAAGCGCTGCTTTACACGCCGACCACTGACCGGGAATTGTTTGTGGCCAAGCTGCTCTCTGCCTGGCTGGCCGCCGTCGCCACAGCCTTAGCTGGATTCGTAATGTACTCTATCACGGCGAATACGGCTTCCTGGTCGCACATGGGTCGCCTCTTTTTCCCAAATGCCATGTGGCTGGTGATGATTATTTGGGTTGTCCCGGCAGTGGCAGGATTGGGATTAAGCGTGATGGTGCTGGCATCAGCGCGAGCACAAGGATATCAGGATGCCTATCAGATCGGAGGCGCCGTGGTGCTGCCAGTGCTTGGGTTGTTCTATGCGCAGATATCTGGCGTAATGTACTTCAACATTGTCGCGGTGTTGCTGATGGGGTTGGTTTTCTGGCTGTTGGACGGGTTGCTGATCTGGTTTGGCAGCCGCATTTTCCGCCGCGGACGGTTATTAAGTGCTTAAACCAGCAAGGAGTAGAAGATTTCGTTTCAAACAGATATATAGAAAACCTGGCAACTTGATCCATGTTGGCTCGAATAAGATCACGGACCGAAAGGAGTGGATTGCCTTTGATGAGTTCAGCGAAATACCATAATGATGTGTATCGAAAAGACGAAAGTACAGGTTATCTGAAAGGAGAAAAATGGACACCTCCAATTCCCTCGTAATTGAAACTCAAAACCTGAGCAAGGCTTACAAAGGGGTGCAGGCCCTGGGAGACTTCAACCTGAAGCTGAGCCCGGGCATCCTCGGCCTGTTGGGCCCCAACGGGGCGGGCAAGTCAACCCTGATGCGCATGCTGGCAACCATCACCAAGCCCACCCAGGGGACCATTCTGTGGAACGGCCGGGATGTGATCAAAGATCCAGAGGTGTTGCGCTCGGTGCTGGGCTACCTGCCGCAGGACTTCGGCGTCTACCCCAACCTTTCGGCTCAGGAGTTCCTCGAATACATGGCGGCCATCAAGGGCATGCGCGGAGCAAAAGCCCGTCGAAAAATTTCCGACCTGCTGGACATGGTCAACCTGCGCGAAGCCGCCCGCCGGCCGCTGGGCGGTTATTCCGGCGGAATGCGCCAGCGCGTTGGCATCGCCCAGGCGCTGCTCAACGATCCGCAGCTGTTGATTGTTGATGAGCCGACTGTGGGGCTGGATCCCGAGGAGCGGGTGCGCTTCCGCAACCTGCTCTCGGACCTGTCCGGCGAGCGGATTGTCATCCTCTCCACGCATATCGTCTCGGACGTGGAATCGACCGCCACGGATATCGCCATCATCTACAAGGGGCATTTGAAAGTACGCGCCCGCCCGGAGCAATTACTCAAGCAGATGGAGGGCTCGGTGTGGGAATGGATGGTCACCAGCCAGGAGTTGCCTGCTCTCAAACAGCAGTTCCTGGTCAGCGGCACGACCCGGCGCATGGCTGGAGTGGAGCTGCGGGTGGTCTCCGAGGCGCAGCCCTGCCCCGCGGCCCAGCCGGTGACACCCACCCTAGAGGATGTGTACCTCTCAACGGTGGCGCAGCGCCAGGGATGTACGGTATGAACACCATGCGTGTCCTCTTCCACCTGGCTTTAGCCGATTTCTTCGAGCGCACCCGGCGTTACCGCTTTTTGCTGACCCTAGCGGCCGTCATCTACCTGGGCGTGCTGGTCAACAACGGCACGGCGTTCTTTTATCTGATATCGGGCGATCTGAACTCGCTCGTCTTACGTTTCCGGGGCGTATTCAACTCGGCCTGGATCGGCACGATGACCGTGCTGGTGACCAACGTCTTCCTGGGCTTGTTCGCCTTTTACCTGGTCATCGACTGCATCGAGCGCGATATCCGTACCGGTGTGGGGCAGATCATCGCCACCACCCCGGTTAGGCGGGCAATCTACCTGATCGGGAAGTGGATCAGCAATTTCGCAGTCCTTTTGGTGCTGGAGCTGATCCTGGCGGCTGCAGCGGCGGTTATGGTGCTGCTCAAGGGGGAAGCGGCGCTGGATCTGGGTGCGCTGCTGATGCCATTTCTCGCCGTTGGGTTCCCCTTCATGGCGTTGATTGCCGCGCTCGCCGTGGTGTTCGAGACTGTCCCCTGGCTGCGTGGGGCGTTGGGCAGCACACTCTACTTCTTCCTGTGGATCTTCTTACTCATGGCAGTGCTTACGTGGGGGGCATTGCTGGCCGTGGTCAACGACTCGATGGGAACCGGCGCGAGCGTCAACGCCTTGAGTGATAACACGGGGGCGATGATGGAACTGCCCACCCTCAAAGATCCGATGGGCTTTAACGTCTTTCGCGAGTCGTTATTTGCTGGGGCTGCCGCGGGCTACCCCAATGAACGGATTCACTCAATGGGCCTCCAGGCTGGTCCCGCTCCCCAGTTTATGGTTTTCGACTGGCCCGGGATGAACTGGACCCCTGGCATCGTCTGTGGGCAGTGGCTGTGGGCAGCCATTGGTCTGGGACTGATCCTGCTCTCGGCAGTATGGTTTGCGCGCTTCGATCCCTCGCGGGAAGGGCTGCGGCGCCCGCGGGGAAAGCCCGAGGAGGCGAAAGAGGGCGAGGCGACCGCGCCGGGGAAAAAAGGCCCCCGGATCGCACTGCCCAGCCTTTCCCCGCTCTTTTCAAGACTGGCCCAGGTGAATCCCTTCATGGGGGTGCTGTTTGCTGAGCTGCGCATGCTGCTCAACGGCCGCCGCTGGTGGTGGTGGGCCATCACTGCCGGGGTGAATATCGCCATGCTCACCAGCCCGATCGATATAACCAAGACGTACCTGATACCCTGCGCCTGGTTGCTTCCGTTGGCTATCTGGTCGGAAATGGGCAACCGCGAGCAGAAGAACAACACCTCCCAGATGGTCTTCTCTTCCGCCCGCCCGGTGCTGCGCCAGCTTCCGGCTGCCTGGCTGGCTGGTGTCCTGGTGACGGCGCTGTTTGTCATTGCCGGGGCGGTGGTTTTCCTCTCCAATGGCGACCTGCCTGATCTGGCCGGGTGGGTGGGTGCAGTCATCTTCATCCCCACCCTGGCGCTGGCGTTGGGCGTCCTCTCCTCCGGCAGCCGAGTCTTTCAGGTGGTTTATGTGATCTGGTGGTACATCGGCCCGCTGCAAAAAACGCCAGGGCTGGATTTCACGACCGGAGCGCCACAGGTTTACCTGCTGGCAGCCGCCGGGCTGCTGCTGCTCTCCGCGTACTGGCGGGGCAGGCAGGTGCGGGTGTAGAGATGATATCGGGTTTGCGCAATGCGACGCATTGCGCAA
>JBFYSM010000223.1:0-2774 GCA_041301605.1 Chloroflexota bacterium
TCCCGTTTGGGAAGGTGCGACGCACTCCTTTCAAAACTGTAGGCGGGATTCGGCCCTTTTCCCCCCAATATCCCATTTGCAGCCAAAGCATAAAAAACGTATGATGGAAGCACCCCGGCCCGGCACCGGGCGCATCCCCTTATCCATTCGAAAGGAGTTCTCATGCACATCCCGCACCCGTTCGAGTTCGTGCCCGCTTCGGCCCGCAAGGCTTTCCTCATCCTGTTCCTGCTGCTGGCGCTCATCTGCCTGGCGCTGTTCCAGTTCGTGCTCGACCCGCCCCTGCGCACGGCGCTCGCCCCGCTCGGCATCGTCTCCTTCGAACTGGCCTGGACGGTGGATACCGTGCGAGCGATCATCGGCTCGTGGGACTACGCCACCAAGGTGTATGCTTCCTTCGGGCTGGGCTTCGATTTCCTGTTCATGCTGGGCTACGCCTTTGCGCTCGGCCTGGGCACGCTGCTGGCATCCAACCGCATGGGCAAGCGCTTCGCCAACACCGGCAAGCTGCTCGGCTGGGGCGTGGTGCTGGCCGCCCTGCTGGATGCAACCGAGAACATCCTGCTGTTCACGATCATGACGAAGGGCAACTACCCGCCGTATGCCCTGTTCGCCAGCCTGGCGGCCACGCTCAAGTTCCTGCTGATCTTCATTGCGATCATCTTCTCCCTGCTGGGCCTGCTCACCCCGCGCCAGAGCCGCAGCCGCCCGGCCAGCCCGGCCAGGAAACCCGCCGAACAGGCCCCGCCTGCCTCCCTGCCCCCGCAGGAGTGATCGTTCGATTTCTGTATCGTTCTAAATGGGGTTCTTGGTCGGGATGCCGGATTTCCTGGGGTACCCGGCCGGCGTGGCGGCCACCTTGTCCACCAGCACCAGGTAACGCTCCTCCGCCACCCCCGGCAGGGCCACCGGCAGCAACTGGCGCACGTGCCCGCCCAGCAGCCGGATGGCCTTCTCGGCGGCGTGCACCTCGGCCGGTCCGCTGTGTCCCTTCTGCGCCAGCATGCGTCCCCCCACCTGCACCAGCGGCAGCAGGTATTCCGAGAGCGCCCGCAGGTTTGCCACCGCCCGGGCCACCGCCCAGTCGTATCGTTCACGGTGGGCGGGCATCTGGCCGAGTTCTTCGGCGCGCATGTGCAGCACTTCCACGTTCTCCAATCCCAATTGATCGACCACGTGCTGGCAGAAGCGGGCCTTCTTGCCGACCGATTCGACCAGCGTGACCTGCATGGCCGGGTAGAGGATCTTGAGCGGGAGGCCGGGGAAGCCCGCCCCTGTGCCCACGTCCACCAGCCGGGTGGGGGGGATGGCCTTCCAGGCCAGGATGCAGGAGAAGGAATCCAGGAAGTGCTTGGTGCGGATGCCGCGCTCGTCGCGGATGGCGGTCAGGTTGAACTTCTGGTTCCATTCCAGCAGCATGCGCTCGTAGTTGAGCAGCGCCACCACGTGCCGCCCGGTGAGATGGATGCCGAACAGGGACAGGGCCTCTTGGGCGAGTTTATCCATTGCAGGGGATTATAAACGAAAAGGGGGTGATCCTTTCAGTCCGAAGGAGGTCTTTATACCCGTGGCGCAGCGGGATATGTATTTCAAAAAGGGTGGCAAGGATTACCTGCTGCGACTGTTGGCAAAGCGATGGCTGGGATGGCCTGCTCAGGCGCGGCGAGAGGGATATGCTGGTGAAATCGGTCAAAACAGTTGCCGGGTGGCTCAAGACAGGGATGGAATCCTTTATCAAGGTTGCTGCTGAATCGGCGGCAAGAGCCCTGCTGCCGGGGTGAGTACGGTAAAGAACCCACCTGGTATATCAATTACCCTGCTACTACTGATGAAAAAATATGCTACACTTGACCTATGAACACCCGTTTCGTTGAATTGCGCTCGAAGGTTGAACCTTTGCTGAAACCTTATGCCCGGCGGATTTCTGTCTTTGGTTCATTCGCGCGCGGCGAGGCAGACTCCCGGAGTGATGTCGATCTGCTGGTTGCCTTGAAACCGGCCGGGAAACGACCTCCGCTTGGCTTGTTCGAAGTAATCCGGCTGGAAAGGGAACTTGGAATGAAGCTGGGGTGTGCGGTGGATCTGGTGACCGAAGAAGGCCTCAGCCCGCGCGTCCGCTCCAATATAGAAAAAGACAAAGTGGTACTGTATGAGGAAGCCTGATGACACCGCCCGGCTTGGGCATATCCTCGATGCCATTTCCCGGATTGAAAGTTATGTCGATGGCGTGGATAAGGAACCCTTCAAACTGGAGGTTTTATGAAAACACCTGTCATCATCGATGCCATCCGCACGCCGGTCGGGGCGCTGGGCGGGGCGCTGGCCGCCGTCCGCCCGGATGACCTGGCGGCGCATGTCATCAAGACCATCCTTGAAAGGAACAAGATCGATCCGGCCAGCGTGGAGGAAGTCTATTTCGGCTGCGCCAACCAGGCCGGGGAGGATAACCGCAACGTGGCCCGCATGGCCTCCCTGCTGGCTGGGCTGCCCCCCAGCGTGGCGGCGGTCACCTTCAACCGGCTGTGCGCCTCGGGGCTGAACGCCGTCAACCAGGCGGCGCGGGCGGTCAAGGCGGGGGAAGGGGATATCTTCATCGCCGGCGGGGTCGAGTCGATGAGCCGCGCCCCGTATTCGCTGCCCAAGGCCGAATCCAGCTATCCATTCGGCAACCTGACCGCCTACGATACCGCCCTGGGCTGGCGCTATCCCAACCCGCAGATGCAGGCCCTATACGGCACCGAGCAGATGGGCGAGACGGCCGAGAACATCGCCGC
>JBFYSM010000228.1:0-4088 GCA_041301605.1 Chloroflexota bacterium
ACCGGCAATGATACAGGAATAGATGGTTACTGTCGTGACGGCCGAGCGGGTGGCAATCAGCCACTTGGAGATGACATCCAACGCATCCCACTCTTTCTTGTCATCCATTTTGATGAGTTCCCACAATGCCTTACGCCACATAGCAAAATTGATTTTCATCGTTCGATCCTCCTTCACAAAAATTATACAACCAATTGTGGGGATTCAAACGCAAGTTTCATCGTAATGAGAGCGTTTGGAAACTCCCCCCACCCCCGGCCCCGCCCCTTTGGGGGCGGGGAGAAGGTGGGGGGATGGGCACAAGCACAGTTACCGAATGTTCTCCGCAATTAAAAAACAGAACGGTGGAGATCCGCTCTGTTAGCATCTTCCAGAATATTACCTACATGGCCCAGAAGCTAGGAAACACCGACCGGAGGATTACATCCAAGATCAAAGCGAGCATGAACCACATCCCGAATGCACGGTTGTTCACAAAGGATTGGGGGGCAAAATAGAGCGGCCAGCCGCCCTGTCCATCCGGGAAGTCGGCAGGCCTTTCTACCGGTTTTGGCTTAAGGAACTGCGGATATAGCTTGAGAAACGTAGGGATTGCCAGAATAACCAGCAAGAGTACCGGTGTGAAATATCGGATAACGATCAGGTAAATGACAATGAGGTACGGCAGGATCATCATGCCAAGGATGGCATAGCGGGAAGCTTTTTCTCCAATCACCACCGGCAGTGTGAATATCTTCTTGGCTTTGTCAATCAGGTATTTGTCGATATGCTTGCCAAAGATTACAGTCGTCACACCCAGCACATACGGCAGGCTGGCCCAGACAACATTCCAGACCCACTGTCCGGTCAACACATAATAACCGCCGCCGATCATCAAGGGTCCCCACACCACCAGAACGGCAATCTCGCCCAATGCGATATATTTCAGCGGCCAGGTATAGAACAGGACAAAGAAGGCGCCCAGGCCCAGCAGGATCCAGATAATCAAGTCATTGCCATTGGTCAATACCAGGTAAACGCCGCAAGCCACTGCCAGCAAACCCGTAATAAAGAAGTAAGTCAGATGCTGCGTTTTGGTCATCAGCCCGTGAGCAACCGGCTGTGGGCCGTACATGGTGCGGAAGTAATTATCCTTGTCCACGCCGCGCACATAATCAGTGTAATCGTTGAACAGGTTGTTCGAAGCATGCGCCAGAACCAGGCCAATGGCCAAAACAAGCCACGAAACCAGATTCACCTTGTGGCCATCGTGCCAGGCAAAAAGTCCAGCCAGCACTGCAGAGAGGAAGGTCATCACCAGGACCGCAGCGCGGGTCGAGATCAGCCATTTCGAAACGATATCCAACCCATCCCATTCTTCTTTCGATACATTCGGGATGATCTGGAGAGCTTTTTTCCACATTGCAAAATTCATTTTACAAACTCCTTTGCGCAAATTGGAACAATTATACTCAATTTGGACTAAGACTGTGGTTTTTGGGGAAGGGAGAAGTAAAAGGTAGTGCCCTGGCCCACTTCAGATTCGACCCAAATCTTGCCGCCGTGGTATTCGATGATCCGCCGTACCAGTGCCAAGCCTACGCCTGTGCCCTCGGATTGAGGGTCCAACTTATTGAACAAACCAAATATCCGCTCATGGAACTCGGGCGATATTCCGATTCCGTTATCACGCACAAAGAATACTGCCAAACCATCTGTTGTAAATTCTTTCAATCCAATTTCCAACTTGGGATTTGGTTGACCGCCCATGAACTTGGCTGCATTGTCTGTCAGGTTTTGCATCACTTCCAACAGGCGCTGGCGGTCACCATAGATGTTTGGCAGGCTTGGGTGGACAACTACCTCCACACCTGATTTCCGCAACCTGCCCTGTACCAATTCAAGCGCTTCCCTCACAAGCAGATCAAAGGATACCTGCTGGGGCGGATTCATGACCCGACCGATGCGCGAAAGCTCCAGCAGATCGCTCAACAGATTCTGCATTTTGTCGGTAGCCGAGATGATCCTTTGTACATCTGCCTGCAGGCGCTCGGTGTTACCGCTCAATGCATCATCCCGCAAATAACCCATAAATCCCCGGATGGTGATAAGAGGGGCCTTCAAATCGTGTGATACCGTATACACAAAACGCTCCAACTCGGAATTCTTTTCTTCCAACTCCCTGATCATTGCCTCGCGTTCCAACTCTACTTGTTTCCGGTCGCTGATATCGCGGATCACACTCCCCAGCATGAATCCTTCGGCGGTCGGGATTGGGAAGGCAACCTGCTGGAAGTAGCGTTGTGAGCCATCCGGGCGCTGGATTGTCCCTTCCAGTAATTTGTTGAACCAGGGCGCCTCACCTTTCTGCAAGGCAGTTTCCATGTTTTGACGCAGGTTGTCGCCATATTCAGATGTACGCTTATCCATCGGAGCGATCTGAATTTGTAATTTCCAGAATGTCGACCCGGCAATCTCCTGGCGCGAAAGTCCGGTGAGTCTTTCGACCGCCTGGTTACAGTCTGTGATGTTCCCGCGCTCATCACAAAGAACGATAGCATCCGTAGCCTGTTCGATCACGCTGCGAAACTTTGCCTCACTTGCCTGCAAGGCAACCTCAATCTTCTTGCGTTCGGTGATATCGAGAGTCGTGGTAATGTAATGGTTAACACCCCCCAACTGGATCGTCTCCCCCCACATCACACCCCGGCCGATCTGGCCAGATTTCCGACGAAATGAGAACTCAAACCCTTCCAACCGACCACTATCCGTGATGGTTTCGCTTGCAATCTGTTTCTCTTCGGGATCAACCCAGATATGCAAACCCTCAACGGTCTGTCCAATCACTTCGTCCCGGCTGAACCCAACTGTTTTAAGGAATGCATCATTCACTTCCACGATGCCTCCCCACATCTTGCTGATGACGATCGGTACCGGGGCAGTATGGAACAACACGCGGAAGCGCCCCTCGCTTTCGCTCTCGATCTGTTCCTTTTGAGCAGCGATCAGTTTATTGGCTTCTTCCAATTCGCGCGCCCGTTCATCCAGCATCTTGCGCGCCTGCTGGGCCTGGAGGTTGGCCTGGCTTGCGGCCATCAATGCCTTCCCGAAGAACCACATGCTACCTGCCACAAAGGCAATGGCAATCGAAAAACCAAACCCTTCAAACGCTATGATAGTCGCGTCGTCGAAAGCACCCAACACTGGCAGCGCCAACCAACCATTGGAATATGCCACACCAAAGCCAATAAAAGTTGCAAGATTAAAACCCGCAACTATGAATCCCGCCCGCGGGTGCAAGAGAACCGACGCAGTTGCAATCAATGCCAGGAAGAATGTTCGCCCTCCCCCTGCCAGCCAGCCAGATAAAAAAGCGAAGACGCCAAACATGTAAAGCAATATCATTAATCCGTAGGCCCGGTAGACATCTGGGATACGGCGAACCGTGAACAGGATGAGCGCCAACAGGTAGGATGCCAGATAGTAACTGGATGTAAAAGTGAAATAGCCGCGCCTGGCAACCGTCAAAATAGAGATGATCATACCAAAAGTACCGATGATCAAAGCAACACCGGAAAACACGTTTACCAATCTCCGACGTTGTTGATGCAACCAGATCGTCCAATCAAAAATGGGTACGGGTATAGAATCTACTTTTAGCGCTGCGTTCATAAAAATTCCTTATCTATGGTTTTTGGGGTTAATTTTATTGATTATACATACAAATCGAATTGGATAAATGGCACCCAATTTACTTAAGAATATTGTCATTCAAACCGGTGACTTCTCCCACTGCCTTTTGGGGTAAAAAAAATACATACTAGACACAATACCGGCACGTTGAGTGCTCGATTCAGCATGCCATATCCATGAACGCAACCGAAATGACATTCCCGGAGGTGTCCTTTGGAAATCACGCTATCCCCACTCAGCCAATCTTTCAGTAAAACATTCATAACCAGCCTGTTCGAGACGGAAAACGGCGAAAGAATTCGCACCTGCCTGCAATGCGGAACGTGCAGCGGGGTATGTCCCTTTGGGTACATCATGCAATACCCACCAGGGAAAATGATTGGCTCATTGCGATCTGAGTTCTTTGATAAAGTGAT
>JBFYSM010000303.1:0-10084 GCA_041301605.1 Chloroflexota bacterium
TCAATCTCGGAGAAATCCTTTACATCACAGAACGCAGAGGTGGTATTCACAGAGCTCAGGATGCGCTGGTGCTCCTGCAGCAATTGCCAATTGAAATCTTACCCGCCGATGAACAGTCTGTATTTTCAGCCGCACACATTAAAGCGAATCACGTCTTATCGTATGCAGATGCTTTTATTGTTGCTGCTTCACTGCGTGAACATGCTATTGTTCTTACCAGTGACCCAGAATTTCAGTCGGTCAAAGAATTGATCACCATCGAGTGGTTGGATTAAAAATGCTGTAAACAATGAGGTTAATCTGCTTCACTAAATCTTCGAATCTATCCCAGGTTGGTTCTTTGGGAATCGCCGGAAGCGGGAGGAAATTGGAGGTATGGGGCGGGCTTCGCCCGCCCCATACCTCCATATCTTTCCATCCGTCACTGCCACCTCGTACCTCATCGGGGCCGCACTTGGCTTCAAAAACTGACGTCTATCCATCAGGCGCCAGTTTTTTTTGTTTGGCAACGAGCTAGACGCGTTGATTGCAGGCAGGCCTCATAATCCGACTTGGTTTCCCATGTAAACAGGGAAAGCCTGGATGTTCAAATCAAATCCTTTCAAGCATCGAATAACCTTGCGTGCATGTTCCGCACCCCAAAAATCGTCTTCATCCCGGCCATATTCCTCCAGGTGGGACAAAACGATTTGTTTGGGCTCGAGCGCGAGGCAGAAGCGACAGAACGCGTCTAACAAAGGGGGCTCCTTCTTTAATGCTTGACCGCGCCCCAACCACAGGTGGGCAAATAACCCATCCAAGCGACCAAAGCCTGGCAATTGATTGGCATCATATGTGCGCGTATCACCAGGGAATAACCAACGTTTGCCATTGAATTCCAGAAGATAGCCGGTTGCCGGGATACCCCTGCAACCATCGGGATAGCCTGGATCATCTTCCCAGTGCAACCCTTCGAACGGAACAACCGTCACACCGTGGATATGAATAGGCTCCATCAACCGGGGGATGATGATCCTTTCGCACGGCAGGCCAGTAGCGAGGATTGCATCCAGCAGGTAAGCGGGGACAACCCAAAGGATGGGGTGATTCTTCAACGCGCGCACCAGTTCCAGGTCCAGGTGGTCTGCGTGGCGGTGCGTCAATAGGATAAAGGATAGCGCCTCCAGGTCACGCCGGATATCCATCTCCGGCGCGCTCAGGATGCGCTGGCGCAGGCGCAGCGGATCGATTGCCCAACGCACCTCCCCGCTGCGGAACAGGTAATTGGCTGCATACATCAGCCACGCCCGGTCATCGCCGGGCGTGTGCCATTCTTTTATGATCCTGGACCAGAGATTTGGGTATCTTTCGACAGCCTGCTGCCTCCGGCCTGCAAGCCGCACCTCTGGATCAGTACTGGGATCCATGATCATATTTTTCGCGAATGAATGCTTCCACTTCTGCTATCGAGCGGTCGAACGGGCCAAGCTTTTCCATTTTCAGGCTGGTGACAGCCGCAGCCCAGATGCCGGCTTCGAGCGGGTTCTTCGTCAGGCGCATGGCAACATATGCGCCAATGCAGGTATCGCCACGCCCGCTTCGTCCGTCCAGCCGGGCGGGGTAAAAGCCCAGTTCATGGAATTGGCCATTGGATAAGATAAGGACGCCATCCTTGTGTGTCAACACGATTTCCTTTGGCCCCATCGACGCAAAGATTTCGGCCGCCTTGAAGATATCCGCCTCCCCGGTCAGGAACTCGGCCTCCACGGCATCGCTCTTGAGGATATCCAAGTAGGATAGCGTTCCCTGCATTTCATCCCAGGGTTCGTACTTCAAATCCTGGCCGCGCAGAACACGAACGAAACCCTGCATATCGGCTGCAAGGGTTACGTTATTTTCTTTTAATTTTCTGATGACATCCAGGCCCACTTCTCCGCGCAGACTGGAATTGATAGCGGCTGCTTTCATATGGAGATCATCAACAGCCTCAACCGGGATGTTTCCTGCCACACCAACAACTGTCAGGGTGCGAATGTCCGGGTCAGTCGTCGGGTATTCCAGTTGCATTAAGGTCGATGAGGGGGAATAGGTTGCATAACAATCGATCCCGGCCCGTTCAAGATCATCGACTATATTTTGATCTTCCTGCGCCAGCCGAGTGACAATGGCGACTTTCCGACCCAACCGGTTGGCCGCATGTGCCGCGTAGCGGGACCCACCCCCATCCACGTAACGAGTACCCGCCGGTGAAATGATGGTATCTTTTGTGTAATTGCCGATGTAAACTACATCGTAGTTCTGATTTGATTTCATAAACTTATCCAATACCTTTCATTGATGCTCAGGGAATGATCTGCATGATCACCCAGTAGGCACCCGCTGCGATCAAAGCCGTAGCCGGGATGGTCAACAGCCAGGCGACCACGATCTCCTGGGCTACCCCCCAGCGCACCTTGCTGAACCGTTCCGCCGCGCCAACGCCCATGATCGACGAACTGACAACCTGGGTTGTGCTGACCGGGCCGCCCACCAACGAGGCGCCCAGGATCACCGCCGCGGATGCCAGTTGAGAAGCAAAGCCATCCACGGGCCGGATCTTGAAGAACTTTCCGCCCAGAGTGCGGATCAGTTTCCAGCCGCCCACAGCCGTTCCCAGGCCGATCATGCCTGCGCACAGCACGATGACCCATACCGGCACCTCGAACGCGGTCAGGTATCCGCCGGTTACCAGGGCGAGGGTGATAATGCCCATCGTTTTCTGGGCATCGTTGGTTCCATGACTCAAAGCCAAGGCTAATGCAGTTACCACCTGGCTACGCCGGAATAAGGAATTCACACGCGGCGACGCATTCCAGCTGAATAGAAAGCTGAGCCGGAGGATGATATATCCAAATATAAACCCGATGATAGGGGATGCAAACAGGGCGATCGATACTTTCTCCAACCCGCCGATCTCGATCGCCTTCCCGCCGGCACCCATCATGACCGCCCCCAGGATGCCGCCGATCAATGCATGCGAAGAACTGCTTGGGAAGCCTAGGTACCAGGTCAGCAGGTTCCAGAAGATGGCACTGACCAAAGCAGCCAGGATGACCTGCGTGCTGATCGCCTCCGCCGCAACGATCTCATGACCGATGGTTTCAGCCACGGCCACACCAAAGATGAATGGCCCGAAGAAGTTTGCCAGGGCAGTCATCCCCAGGGCTATTCGTGGTGAGAGAGCTCGCGATGAGATCATCGTTGCAACCACGTTGCTTGAATCATGGATTCCATTCAGGAAATCGAAACCCAATGCCAGGACAATGACAGCAATAATCAACGGAGACATGGTCATGCCGCCTCCTAAGTTGTCTTGACCACAATATCGGCGATCACATTGGCGGCCTCATCGCCCCGATCCGCAGCATTGCTCAGGTGGCGATAAACTTCGCGCATTTTCAAGATCGTCACTACATGTTCCAGGTCATCAGCTTCCTCGAACAGGTCTGCCAGGGCTTCCCGGTATACGCTCTCGACTCGATTTTCCAAGGCTTTGGCCCGCTGGGCATGGTCGGCTGCCACGCGTGGGTGCTGTTCCAAACGATCAACGGCCAGCAATAATTCATTGGCTGCATCCCGCAGCAAGGAGGCAATCCGGCGCATGAATTCCGTAGCCTGAACTTTGAAGATCTCCATTTCACTGACCGTGCTGTAGGCGTAATCAAGTACATCATCGATCGTCCGCGATAATGCAAAGATATCTTCCCGGTCGAAGGGTGTAACAAAGGTGCGGTTAAGCTCGTCTATCAGGATACGGCGGGCTTCATCAGCTTCCTTTTCTTTGTCGTGCAGCATTTTTGCGGCTGCCGGGTCGTTGGTATCGAAATAGGATTTCAGGGCATCCAGGCCCTGAAGGGTCAGGGCAGCCTGCTCATGGATCAACCGGATAAACACATTCTGTCGTTTCTTGAACATTGTACGCATACGGTACTCCTTGTTAGATTGGGTCGACGCATTTCATATCGGCCAGGTACTGCAGAGAATTTTTGACCTGTTCAGTCGAATTGACCGACTGTACTTCAATGATCCGGAAAGCTTCCTTGGGCAGGTATTTTGCTATCATACTAAAATCGATATCACCCAAGCCGGGAGCATAATGATCGTTGACTCCTTTGGCATCCTGGAGATGCGTCCCGATGATACGCCTGGAATAGCGTTCCAACCACATCTCCTCGTCGAAAAAGCCCAGCAAACTCATGGCCCTTGCATGTCCGGAATCGAAGATGAATCCCAAACACTCAGTATCAGCCAGACCAAGCAAGATATCCATTTCATCTTGCGAGGGGATATCGAAGTAGTGGAAACGGTTCTCCAGGCCCAGCCGGATTCCGTTCCGGCCTGCGTAATCAAGTAATTCGCGCAGACTCTTGATCACCGCTTCCAGGTGGGCCTCGATATTCTGCTTGCGGAATTCCTCCATCCCTGCCTTGATCTCATCATACTCCGGCGAATCGACTTTCCCAGCCTGGAAGAGTTTCCGCAACCGGGCTTCCCGGGAGCCATCCAGCTCTACGTGGCCGGAATGGGTCACGATGACCTTCACACCCAGTTCATTTGCCAGATCGATACTTCTCTTGATCGATTCCACGCCCTGCCGCCGGCATGCCTCTTCGATGGAAGAAATCATCCAATCGTTCTTCTTCAGCATGTCGGGCGAGATATCTGCCGGGCAAGGCTCATGGATACTGCTGAAACGATACTCCTTCAAATCGATACCTGCCAGCATGTTCGAGTTGACCGCGTGGTTGAGTTCGATCTGCGAGAAACCCATCCGGCCGGCAGCGATAAAGAAATCATCCAATCGAGGGAACATTTTTATCCCCCACATGGTTGAAAGGGAAGCATTATAAACCGGGCTACCATTCACCTGGGAAGATGATATTTTCTTACAAACCGGCAGGTGGTGATTCGTTTCCAGTGGAGGAAAGATATCCGTAAGTTCCAATAAATTTTTGATCTGGTAATCCGGGATGATGGCAGGATCATCGAATGTGCGCTCGGGCTTGTATGGACTATGGATGATAGCAGTCCTGCCGAAACCGGCCTTCTTTGCCGAAACCACGTCCCGCATCGGGTTATCCCCGACATATGCGCACTTGGCTGAATCGATGCCCATCCTCCGCGTTGCAAGCAGCAGGATATCCGGGTTGGGCTTTTTTATCCCAACCACACAGGACAATACGATAACTTCGAAACACCCGGCAATACTTAGTGAAGCGAGAGCTGCCGGAGCCTCCTCGCTGCTGATGGTGTTGCTGACCAAACCCAGCCGGTAACCACTCCGGAATAGCTGAACGATCACATCTTTGGTTTCCGGCAACAGGGTCCGTTCTGCAAGGGCATCGCGCCAGAAACGGTTGAGCAAGAACGCATTCTTGCTCACCTGCTCTCTAGGCCAATCGGGCAACATCCAGCGCGTCCAGAGCTCAACTTCATGTGCTTCGACAAGAGTTTCATCCGACCAGCGCTGATAGGCATCAAACCTTTCATTAAGAACCTGCATGAATTCGCTAGAGTTGCCAGTTTCACCAAGGATAGCCATTATCGGAGGAATTCTTTTCTGCATTTCCTCGATGCTGTGTTTGGATGTTCTCCGCAGTGTTCCACCCATATCGAAGAGTATAGCCTCAATATGATTTAACATTTTTTTATCCACTATACCGATACTGACTGGCAAATCACAGGGAGCTCCAGCATATCAGGAAATGACTTTATGAAAAAATCTGCCCTGGCATCTTTATCGTAATTGAATGCAACTGTCAGCATCCCTGCTGCCCTGGCACCATCCAGCTCACATGCCTTATGTCCCACAAACACAGCCTCGCTGGCAGGTATGCCCAATTGCGCCAGGGCTGCACGGTAGATCTTGGGATCCGGTTTACGTACGCCGATTTCCTTCGATGAAATAATCGAATCCCAAACATTACCGAACCCGCCTCGTTCAAACCAGTTCAACTTCACGTGGATCGGCGAAGCTGTATCCGTGATGATGCCCAGGAGATAGCCTCTTTCTTTGAGCGCATGTAATGTCTCGGGTACCCCATCAAAGAACACAACACTATTATCATCTTTATCCAATACGCGTTTTCCTTCCTCGACCTGTGGGGGTTGCGTGACTCCACAAACCCGAAGGAGTTCTTCCCGATACTGGTCTCGGCTGATCTGACCGCGGTAGGCTTGCTGCTCGAAAATCCTGGCCTGGTCCCGGTCAATACATCCATAATCAATACCCAGCCCATTCAGGAAACTGGCGAACTCCTGGTAGCGGTGCGGGCGATGGTAGAGGACATCCCCTGCATCGAAGAGAATGGCGCGAATGGATTGGTTATCCACTTGTATCGAAGCATCCTTTTCCTTTTCGAGGCGCAGGATATCGACAAATTCAGTCATGTTCCGAACAACGGCATCCGGTATGGCGCCTTCATCGATTTCGCCATGATCGTAATCGTGGATGATCTGCACCGCCAGCCGGAACCCGGCCCGCTTGGAGCCAAGGATATCGCGCACGATCCGGTCCCCGATATAAACGCAATGACTGGTTGGCACATTGGCCAGGCGGGCCGCGTGATGGAAGATGGCCGGGTCTGGCTTGCGGCGGCCATACTCGCTGGATAATACAATCGGATCGAAGTAATGTCGGATTCCATATTGCTCCAGGTTTCTTGTCACCTGGCTGCGGCTGTTGACGTTACTGATCAGGCCGATCTTGAGCCCCATCTTCCGGACAGCCTCCAGCACAGCCGGAACCTCTGGACGCATGGCCCGTTTATAATAGCGGGTTTCCAAATAAAGCATCAATTCTTCTGCAGCCGCGTCCAGCTTCTCACGATCTACCGGGTGTTCGTGGAGGATATAGTCACGCCATACACGCTCAGGGGATAATTCATCCAGGTTCTGGATGCTCCAGTTATGATAACGTTCAAGTCCAGCAGAAATAAGGTTATACAATTGCTCGTCGGTTAAACCCAAATCAATCCCGGCCTCAATAAGACATTGCCGGATGCCGGGCGTGGCTTTCAAGCGCAATTCAGATGTCCATCCATAGGTTTCGATTGTGCCACCCATATCGAAGAAGACAGCCTGGAGGGTCATTCGAGTTTCTCCTCAAAATCAGAACACTTAATCATCCTGCCTGGATTATTACTGTTTCAGGCAAGCTAAATCCATGATGCCAATAATCTCTTTATGGGATGAACAGTTTGGTCTTTTCTTGGGACACGGACAGGTTTTATCCGTGCCCCAAGAACTTCATCAACATCCAGTAATATGGTCTACCTTATTTTTTCGGGGCAACAAGCACGCTGGCTGCCCAGAAGTCGCGTACCTTGCTGACATTTTCCCAGTCGAAGATGGGATCCATCTCCCAAACCTGGGGCAGCAATTCATCAAGAGGCAGGTTTCCCTCAAAATAGGGACGACCTTCAACTGCTGGATACGTGCCATAGTCGTTCCAGGGCTCAAAGCCTTCTTCCGAAAGAATAAATCTAATGAACAACTTGGCTGCATTGGGGTGCGGGGCATTGTTGGCGATCCCCAGGAAGCTGGTTTTGAAGATACCCATGACCGGTTCCATGCCAAAGCAGGGCATCATGTTCAATTCGCCTTCCTCAGTAGCCTCAACGGTCGAGTAACCAGTCCAGCCGAATCCGGGCTCTTCGCCTTCGGGGAGCTCAAGACCGGCGAATGCTGCATCGACCATGTCACCATCATCGAGGGTGACAACACCGTTGTAGGCAACTTTCTTCAGCCACAGGTAGCCGGCATTCTCCGGCGCCAGGCCAGATTCATCCGCTCCGGCAAGTTCATCTTCGGTCCATTCCACGCCGTACAGGTCCAGGTAGGCTTGTGCCATTTCATCGGGATTCTGAACGAAGGTGGCAATCTTCGCCATGGTGCTGACATCAGAGACCGGATCCTCCATGAAGAACTTGCCAAAGTATTTCGATTCGGTGAGCTGCCAGATGTTGGTGAGCGGGCAGCCATCCGGGTAGAACTTGTTGTTGTACCCGATCACATCGGTCGAGTGGCGTGCAATGGCGAACGGATAATCCTCGGTCAGTTCCGGGATGGTCACTTCGCGCGGGACAAACCACCACATCCACTGGTTGGCAAGGAACTTACCAAAGAGGATGTGCCCGTCACTGTTGAACCAGACATCGCCGACGACATTCCCGCTTACCTGCTCGGCTTCCATCTTGGTATCGATGCCATCGGTGTCAGCAACATCGAATTCGATATCCGGATACAGGGCGTACCATGCATCCGGCAAATCCTCAACACCACCCGAGTTGGCATAGACCGTCACCTTGCCTTCCAGGATTGCGGCTGCTTCGATCGCCGCCCAGTCATCGGTTTCTGGCTGGTACGGGCCAACGCCGTTTGCCTGTGCCCATTGTTCGGCTGCTGTGAGGTCTGTATCGCCTGTGGTTGTATCACCACCACCGCCACAACTTGCGAGAAGGCTGAAGAGCACGAGCAGGGTCATTATCTTTACAAACGCTTTCATTTCTTCCTCCTTACATATTTGGATAGGGATTGGATTAACGCGAGCTTCTCTCTATAGACTCTTTATTCCTCTCGGGCCTCCTTTCGATCATCATCGGTTCTTACTGGTATGGATACAAAACCAGATAATCACATCTGAATTATCAGGAAATGATGAGATTGCCGCTCTCCTTGTTGTACAGGTTGAGGGTTTGTGGGTCAAATGACAGCCAGATCTTTTCATCCATCTTGATCTTGCTGATACCAATGACCCGGATGGTAAGTTCAATGTCACCCCTGCGGGCCACAATTGTGGAGTCCGCTCCGGATGGCAGAACCGAATACGCAATGAACTCAATCGCACCGGGGGTGGGGCTTGTCGAGACGACAATATCTTCAGGCCGGACACCAACCACCACCTTGCCGGTTGCATGATAGGTATCCACATTAATGTTGAAATCACCCAAATCGACAAGGTTCTTTCCGTCAATCTCTCCATCGAGTAGATTTACCTTGGGATTGCCAATGAAATCTGCCACAAAGAGATTGGCAGGGTAATGATACACTTTGTCGGGGGTATCGAATTGTTGGACAACACCCTCCCTCATGATCGCAATAGTGGTGGACATGGTCAACGCTTCCACCTGGTCATGGGTCACATAAATTGTGGTCGCGCCAGCGACATGATGCAAGCGTTTAATCTCAGAGCGCATATCCATACGCAAGCGGGCATCCAGGTTGGACAGTGGTTCATCCATCAGGAAGACCTTGGGGCGGTAAGCCAGCATACGCGCCAGGGCAATGCGCTGCTGCTGCCCACCGCTCATCTCGCGCGGGTAGCGGTCTTCATACCCCTCCATTTGCACTTCCTTGAGGGCTTCCTTGACCCTTTTATTCATCTCATCCTTGGGCATTTTCTGGATCTCAAGTGCAAAGGTAATGTTTTTATCCACCTTCATATGCGGCCACAAGGCATAATTTTGGAAGACCAGACCCAACTCGCGTTGGCTGGGGGGCTTCGAGATACCTTTTTCGAATGAATAGATCAGCTGATCACCAATAAAGATCTCGCCTCCATCCGGATCTTCCAAACCCGCCACGCAGCGCAACAGGGTGGTCTTGCCGCATCCGGAGGGACCTAGCAGCGTCAGGAAGGTCCCTGGTTCAATGACCAGGCTGACATGATCGAGCGCAATTACTTTTCCAAACTTCTTAGTTATATTGTTTATTCTGATGGTGGTATCCATGAAGTCCTCTCTATCTTGTTCCTAGTCCTTTTTGAAGACTGCCGCCCCGGAAGCGGCCGATGATCAAATTTCCTGTGACCGTGATGAAAATCAGGATCAGGATGACGATGTTCGCCATTTGATCCCTGCCCGCTTCGACATACCGCATGGTCTGGCTTGCCAGCACCTGGGTATCCCTCGTGACCAGCAGGATGATCAAAGACAGTTCACGCATAACCGTGATAAATGTCAGTAAAAAGCCGGACACGAAACCGGCGCTCGTCAGTGGAAAGATGACCCTCCTGAAACGCTGCCACACATTGGCTCCCGCGATCTGGGCAGCCTCCTCCAGTTCA